>JADZDM010000023.1 GCA_020851035.1 Gemmatimonadaceae bacterium
CCGCGCGGCCACGATCGACGGCGGCGGCGCTGCCTCCCGCACCACTGGCGCCCCCCGCCATGTTTCAGCCCGATGCAGCTCCCCACTTCATGACCACCGCATGACGACCAGCAGGCCCCGCATCGGACTCGTGCTCGGCGGCGGTGGGCTCAAGGGCTTTGCGCACATCGGCGTGCTCGACGTGCTGCACGGTGCCGGCATCGATCCCGTGCTGCTGGCCGGATCGAGCATCGGCGCGCTGATCGCGAGCGCCTACGCACTGGGCACCCCGGTGCCGAGGATGCGTGAGCGGGCGCTGGCACTCACGCGCAAGGACCTGTTCCGCGTGAACGCCGGCGGCTTCGCGCGCGGGCTGCTGCGCAGCCCGAGCTTCTACTATCGCGAACCGCTGCAGGCGCTGATCGCCGGAGTGATCCCGGACCGGCGCTTCGACCAGATCACGATCCCGCTGCTGGTGAACACGGTCGACCTCGAGAACGGCATGCAGGTGATGTGGGGCGCGCCGGGCTTCCGCCAGGCGTCGATCCGGGAGGCGGTGTACGCGTCGTGCGCGCTGCCAGGGTTCTTCCCGCCCGGGGTGGTGTCGGGCCGCACCTGCGTGGATGGCGGCACGATCGACAACATGCCGGTGTCGGCGGTGGCCGAGGGGCTGGACCTCCTCATCGCGGTGGATGTGGGCAACAGCGAGCTGGAGGCGGCCACCGAGGTGGCGCACCGCGGCATCGCGTCGATCTTCATGCGCTCGGCCACGCTGATGATGCGCACGCTGCAGCACATGCCACTGGAGCACTGGACGACGCCCCCGCTGGTCCTCGTCAGGCCGCACGTGAGTCGCTACGGCTGGTTCAACTTCGAGAAGATCCCGCTGCTGATCGAGGCCGGTGCACTGGCGGCGCGCGAGGTGCTGTCGTCGATCCCGCAGGCGCTGGCGGCAGGACGCGGCATCTTCCCGCGGCAGCGCGTGCAGGTCACGGTGGATGCGCAGCGCTGCACCGGGTGCGGGCAATGCCTGGCGATGGCGCCACATGCCATGGTGCGTGGCGCAGACGGGAAGGCGCAGCCGCGCGCCCTGGACTTCGACTGGAGTCCGGTGGACAGTGACTTCACCGTGCACTGTCCCACCGGTGCGATCGGATTGCACCGGCAGTCCTGACGACCTTCGCACCGGTGATGTGCACGACGGCGCGGTGCGGCCGGAGCCGCAGGGATCGTGCGATCGCGGTCACCGTGCACGGCCAGCCTGTGCGCCGGTGCGGGAGCGACGTGCAGCCGGTTACGCCGTCGCAGTCACCAGGGCGGCCGCAGCCAGCGCCTGGTACGAATCCACTGCCGCCCGCATCTCCGCGATGCTGATGAACTCATCGTCGGTGTGCGCCACGTGGATGCTGCCGGGACCGAACAGGTATGGCGTGCCCCAGTTGCTCAGCTCGGGGATGTCGGTGGCGTAGGCCACGACTTCGGTCTCGAAGCCGGGCACGGTGCCAAGCAGCACCGGCTGCACGGTGGTCTCGACCGTGAGCTCGCCGCGATCACCCAGCCAGGTGCGCAGCAGCGCGACCGTCTCGTCTGCGGGGGTCACGAGGCGCACCATCAACCGGGCCGTTGCCTCGGGGGCGATGACGTTGTCGGCCACGCCACCGGCCAGTGAGCCGATGTTGACGGTGGTCTCGCCCAGGATCGGGTGCGAGGGCAGCGGCAGCGTGCGCAGCTCGGTGAGCAGCGCGACGAGGTTGGCGGTCGCACTGATGCCGTTCTGCGGATAGGCCGAATGCGCCGCCCTGCCGCGGGTGGTGATGCTGCAGCGCAGCGCGCCCTTGGTGCCGACGCCGAGCTTCGACTCGGTCGGCTCGCCGTTGATCAGCACGCGGCACCTGTTGGGCATGGCGTTGGCGGCCATCGCCCCGTCGTGCGGCGCCTCCTCGCCCACCACCAGCAGCACGCCGACCGGGCGGCCCTGGTCGCGCAGCGCGGTGGCCGCGCAGATCATCGCCGCGGCGATCCCTTTCGCATCGCAGGCACCACGCCCCTGCAACCGGTCGCCGTCGATCGAGGGTGGGTGGTAGGGCGGGACGGTGTCCAGGTGAGTCGAGAAGACGAGCTCCACCGGCCGCGGCCCGTATGCCAGCAGGTTGTCGCGTCCCGGGGTGACCGGAATCCGTCGCACGTTCCAGCCGAGCTCGGTGAGGATCAGCTCGGCCACGGTCACGACGCGGCCTTCGTTGCCGGTGGTGGACTCGGTGGCCATCAGCTGCATGGCGATGGCGAGGACGTCGGGGGCGGTCGTGGTCGGCATCCGCGAAAACTAGGCAGGTGAACCGCAGGGCCGGCCGCCCCCCGCCCGCCAAACGACTCCGCCATACGACTCTGAGTCATTTGCGGTGAAAGGGGACAGAGTCGCGGGTCGCGCAGTGACTCGGGGGGTTCAAGGGGACAGTCACCTTGAACGGGAGTAGCCGACACTCCCGTCGGTGGACGCTCAACCAAGCTGGGTCGCCGTCCACTAAGTTGCCCCCCAGCCTGTCGGCCCGGCGTCTCGCCGGACACTCGGCAGTGGCTCCATTCATCACTCCGCCCCCGCCAGACGCGGGGGCCCGGTTCCGGAGATCGTCGGACCATGTCCCATCCGAACTCCTTCGGTGCCCGCGCGTCGCTCGACGTCGGCGGCACCGCCTACTCCATCTTCCGCCTCGACGCCCTCGCCGGCCTCCCGGGCGCCCATGTGGACCGCCTGCCGGTCTCGCTGCGCGTGCTGCTCGAGAACCTGCTCCGCTGCGAGGACGACGCCTTCGTCAAGAAGGCCGACATCGATGCGCTCGCGGCCTGGGATGTGACCGTCGCCCGGGAGACGGACATCAGCTTCATGCCCGCGCGTGTGCTGCTGCAGGACTTCACCGGCGTCCCCTGCGTGGTGGACCTGGCCGCCATGCGCGACGCACTCAAGACCCTCGGCGGCGACCCCAATCGCATCAACCCGCTCCAGCCGGTCGACCTCGTCATCGACCACTCGGTGCAGGTGGACGAGTTCGGCACCGCCGACGCCTTCTTCCAGAACGTGGCCCTCGAGTTCGAGCGCAACACGGAACGCTACCAGTTCCTGCGCTGGGGCCAGACGGCCCTCAAGAACTTCCGCGCCGTGCCGCCGGGCACCGGCATCTGCCACCAGGTGAACCTCGAATACCTCGGCCAGACCGTCTTCTCGCGCACCGATGACGACGGCTCGACGCACGCGTACTTCGACTCGCTCGTCGGCACCGACAGCCACACCACCATGATCAACGGCCTCGGCGTGTTCGGCTGGGGCGTGGGGGGCATCGAGGCCGAGGCCGCGATGCTGGGCCAGCCGCTGTCGATGCTGATCCCGGACGTGATCGGCTTCAAGCTCACCGGCAAGCTCCCCGTCGGCGCCACCGCCACCGACCTGGTGCTCACGGTGACCGAGATGCTGCGCAAGAAGAAGGTGGTCAGCAAGTTCGTGGAGTTCTACGGCGCGGGCCTGAGCAACCTGTCGCTCGCCGACCGCGCCACCATCGCGAACATGGCCCCGGAGTATGGTGCCACCATGGGCTTCTTCCCGGTCGACGCGGAGACGCTCAACTACCTGCGCCTCAGCGGCCGCAGCGAACAGCAGATCGCCCTGGTGGAGGCGTACTCGAAGGCGCAGGGCACCTTCCGCACCGACGAGACGCCCGACCCGATCTTCACCGACACGATCAGCCTCGACATGACCACCGTCGTGCCGAGCATGGCCGGCCCGCGCCGCCCGCAGGACCGCATCCCGCTCAGCGAGTCGAAGGCGAACTACCGCAGCAACCTCGCCGACACGCTCAAGACGCTCGGCGCGCAGGGCGCGCCGGCGCCGGTCACGACGGCCACCGCCGTGATGGAGAACGAGGGCGGGCCGGTGGAGGAGGTGCACACCGGCGTCACCTGCCACTTCCGCGGCGAGTCGTTCCAGCTCAAGCACGGCGCCGTCGTGATCGCGGCGATCACGAGCTGCACCAACACCAGCAACCCGAGCGTGATGCTCGCCGCCGGCATGCTCGCGCGCGCCGCCGTGAAGGCCGGCCTGCGCACGCAGCCGTGGGTGAAGACCTCCCTCGCCCCGGGCTCGAAGGTGGTCACGGAGTACTTCGCGAAGAGCGGCGTCGACGTGTACCTGGACAAGCTCGGCTTCCAGACGGTGGGCTACGGCTGCACGACCTGCATCGGCAACAGCGGCCCGCTGCCGGAGGAGATCAGCAGCGCCATCGACAGCGGCAAGCTGGTGGTGACGGCAGTGCTGAGCGGCAACCGCAACTTCGAGGGGCGCGTGAACCCGCAGACGCGCTTCAATTACCTCGCGTCGCCGCCACTGGTGGTGGCCTATGCGCTCGCGGGCCGCATGGACATCGACTTCGCCACCGAGGCCATCGGCATCGGCGACCGCGGCCCGGTGTACCTGAAGGACATCTGGCCGTCGCTTCCCGAGGTGGAGGCCGAGGTGCTGCGCAGCGTCAAGCGCGAGCAGTTCGAGAAGGAGTATGCGGCGGTGTTCGAGGGCGACCAGCAGTGGCGTGACCTGCCGACGCCCACCGGCGAGACGTACACCTGGGACGCGAACAGCACCTACGTCGCCCTGCCGCCGTACTTCGCCGGCATGACGATGACCCCGCCCGGCATCACGCCGATCACCGGCGCGCGCGTGCTCGGCATGTTCGGTGACAGCATCACCACCGACCACATCTCGCCGGCCGGCAACATCGCGGCTTCGTCACCGGCCGGTGTGTACCTGCAGGGGCGTGGCGTGGCGAAGAAGGACTTCAACTCGTACGGCGCCCGCCGCGGCCACCACGAGGTGATGATGCGCGGCACGTTCGCGAACATCCGCCTGAAGAACGAGCTGGTGGGGGGCAAGGAAGGCTGGTGGACGGCCACCGCGCCTGGCGCGACGCCCGAGACGATCTTCGACGTCGCGATGCGCCTGCAGGGCGAGGGCGTGCCGATGGTCATCATTGCCGGCAAGGAGTACGGCACGGGATCGAGCCGCGACTGGGCCGCGAAGGGAACCCGCCTGCTCGGCATCCGCGGGGTGATCGCCGAGAGCTTCGAGCGGATCCACCGCAGCAACCTGGTGGGCATGGGTGTGCTGCCGATGGAGTTCGTGAACGGCGAGTCCCGCCAGACGCTGGGGCTCACCGGCTTCGAGTCGATCTCGATCGCCGGTGTCGACGACACGCTTCAGCCGCGGGCGACGCTGACCGCGACCGCCACGGCAACCGACGGCAGCGTGAAGACGTTCACCGTCCGGGCCCGCATCGACACCCCCGAGGAGCTCCAGTACTTCCGCAACGGCGGCATCCTGCCGTACGTGCTGCGGAACCTGGCCCGCGGGGCGAAGTAGCAGGTCCAGCTCCTGATCCCGGTGCGCGAGGCCCGCGCGCCGGGTGCCCCTCGCCCGCTCCCCGCCGGATGGCGGCGGTCGGGCCGTTCCACCCGCCTTCATCCCACACGCCAATGCTGAGACTCCGCCGCTCCCTGTCGGCCCTGGCCGTTGCCGGCCTCCTCGTAGCACCGAACACGCTGCGCGCCCAGGCCGCGGCCGCCGCAACACCGGCCGGTCCGGAGGTGGGCCAGGACGCCCCGGGGTTCACCATCCCCGTCGTCGGCAAGGACGGCGCGGTGCGGCCGCTCACGCTGTCGTCGCTGCGTGGCAAGACCGTCGTGCTGGCCTTCTTCCCGCGTGTACGCACCCAGGGCTGCACGGTGCAGATGACCGCCTACCGCGACAAGTGGGCGGAGCTCTTCCACAATGGCGAGAACGTGACGGTGATCGGCATCAGCACCGACGCCAGCGCCGACCAGCAGGCGTGGGCCCGCGAGGCCAACTTCCCGATGCTCTTCGGCAGCGACGTGGGTGGCCAGGTCGGTGCGGCGTACGGCGCCTTCATGCCGGCGAACAACATCGACAATCGCTACCTCTACGTCATCGGCCCGGACGGCAAGATCGCCTACACCGCGAAGCCGTTCCGGCAGATGGTCGAGACCGCCTACACCGACCTCGGCGCTGCAGTCACGAAGGCGCGCGGCGGGCACGGGCACTGAGCCCTTCTCGGCACGCTGCACTGGCGGGCGCATCCGATCGGGTGCGCCCGCCGTGCGTTCGGGCATCATGACTGATACATCTGCACCGGCGGCTGCACGACGCTACACTGCGCCGCATGACGCACACGGCTGACCGGACGCTCCTCGAGAAGTTGTTTCGGGAGGCGCTGCAGCAGCTGGAGCCCGCCGGCGGGGTGAAGGACGCCATGGACGGAGCCGGGCTCGGTGGGGCGCCGCTGCACCTGATCGCCACCGGCAAGGCGTCCCGCGCGATGTCGCACGCAGCGCTGGCGTGGTGTGCGGCGCACGCGGTGCCTGTCGCCGGGGGCGTCTGCGTGACCCACGACGATCCCCACGAGCCGGATGGCGTGCTGCGTGTCGTGACCGGTGACCATCCCGTGCCGGGTGAGTATTCGCGCGCAGCCGCGGACGCGATCGGCCGCCACATCGAGTTCGACGTGCAGGCTGGCGACGACGTGCTGGTGTTGCTGTCCGGCGGCACGTCGTCGCTGATCGGGGCGCCGCGTGCGGGCATCGCGCCAGCGACCTACGTCGCGTGCTGCACTGCGCTGCTGGGGGCGGGCATCGACATCCGCGCCATCAACGTGGTGCGCCGTCGCCTGTCGCGCTGGGGTGGCGGTCGCCTGGCGCAGGCGCTGCACGACGCCGGCGCACGCACCACCGTGCTCGTCATCTCCGATGTGCCTGGCGATGATGTGGCATCGATCGGCGGCGGCCCGTGCGTGGCCGAGTCCGCACCCTGCTCCGAGGCACACGCCTGCGTGGAGCACGCGGCGCTGGATGCCGCCGAGCGACGCCAGCTGCACGAGGCGATCGACGCCACCCACGTGACGCACGCCACCTTCGCACCGGTGCCGCACCTGGTGCTCGCCAGCAACCGCATTGCGTGCGGGGCGGTGGTCACGGCGTCGATCAGTCGCGGGATGGACGCGACGTTCCGCAGCGAACCGCTGGCCGGTGACGCGCACGATGTCGGCACCTTCGTGGCACGCGCCGCGCTGGCGCAGGCCGCGGCGCCGGACCGGCGCGGGGCGACGGTGCTGTGCTGGGGTGGTGAACCCACGATGCGCGTGCCGCCGCGCGCGCCGGCCGGCGGGCGGATGCAGGCGCTGGCGCTCGCCGCGGCGCAGGTGCTGCACGACGCCGGTGAGGCAGCCCGCGGCATCACCCTGCTCTGTGCCGGCACCGACGGCCGCGACGGCGCCACCGACGCCGCCGGTGCGGTGGTCACCAGCGCGACGTGGCGCGGGATCCTGGCACAGGGCCTCGATCCCGCGCAGGCGCTCGCCGCGCGCGAGAGCCACACCGTGCTGCGCGCGGTGGGTGCGTTGGTGCCGGCGATGACGACGGGGACCAACCTGAACGACGTCGTGATCGCGCTGGTGCAGCCGCCCCGCTAGCTAGCGCGCGAGCGCGGCGAGGAACTCCGCCATCTCCTCGGCGGCCGCGACGCTGCCGATGCGGCTGAAGAGCGCACGCGCCTCGCTCCCGATGCGCCGCGCCTCGGCGCTGTCACGGCGCCGGAGCATCATCTGCGCATGCGTCTGCAGCGCCTGCGCCTCCTGGAGCCGGTGCTCATGCGCGAGGGCGAGTGCGTGGGCACCAGCGATCGCCTCATCCGCCTCGCCGGTCAGGCCCATCCGGTCGCAGGCATCGGCCCGCACCCGCAACGCATCCGCCTGCAGGAGGTAGTCGGGGACGCCCGCGAACACCGCCGCCGCGCGCGACGCCGTCGCGCGGGCCCAGGCATGGTCCCCGCGCCGCAGCGAGATCTCGGCACGGCCGACCTGCGCCATCGCGGCCAGCCGCGGGTTGCCCGCCTCGTTCGCATACTCGATGGCACGGCGTTCCGCATCCTCTGCGGCATCGAGCTCGCCGCGGGTCCGGCAGGAGATCGCGAGGTTGTGCCAGCTCTCGGCCAGGCCACGCGCATTGCCGAGCCGCTGGTAGGTCATGATGGCGCGCTGGTACGCCGCGATGGCCTGCTCCGCATTGCCGCGCAACGCCTGGATCAGACCCAGGTTGTTGGTCGCCCGTGCAGTGAGCAGGGTATCATCGTCCGTCAGCGCCATGCCCAGCGCCTGGTCGAAGCGATCCGCAGCGGTCTCCAGCGAACCGAGTGCGAACGCGGCGGCGCCCTGCATGTTGATGGAGCGACGCACGGCCGGCCGGTCGCCAGCGCGTGAGAGGAGCGGGATCGCCGTCGCGAGCCAGCGCGACGCGGCCTGCGGATCACCGGTCCACAGGCACGCATCGGCGAGCAGCACGGCTCGCGTCCCGTCCCGTTGCGTCCCGTCCGGATCCCCTTCCAGCACCGCACGCACGTCGCCCCACGCGCCGTCGGCGGCGGCGGCGCGTGCGGATTGCAGCACGGGATCGGGGAACGGACCGGTCATCGGGGACTACCAGGCGACGGCGTGATTGGTGAACGACGTGATGTCGGCCTTCACCTCACTGAAGTTGCTCGAGACCTCCACGGCGCTGGTGAGCTTGTACCACGGCTGGCTCACCGCCTCCTGCTTCCAGATCGCGAAGCTCGCCACCAGCGACGTGTCGGCGGCATTCACCACGCCGTCACGGTTGCGGTCCGGATCGGCGTTCCGGAAGTCGAGGCGCAGTTCCGCCGGCTTGCTGGCGCTGAACTTCAGCCCGCTCGGCGAGAACTCCGTGATCAGGTTGGAGAAGTCGCGGATGCGGATCGTGATCCTGACGGAATCGCCCTCGGCGAACGCCGAGCCGTCGGGACGGGTGAGCAGCGCCTCCTTGCGCACACGGAAGCGGAGGTAGCGCACCGAGTCGGAGCTGCCGGGCGTCGGCAGGTAGTACATCGCCACCTCGCGATCCTCGCCGCGCTTCGCCCAGAACACCGCGCTGTCGCGGCTCAGCGCCACGCCGGGGGCGGGACGCAGGAAGGTGAGCTGCGACTGCGGCACCGGCTCCGTGTTGGTGTTGCCGTCGCCGGGCGCCGTGGTGTCGGTGCCGCAGCCGAAGGCCAGCAGCGCGGTGAACGTGAGGCCCAGCCATCGGGAACGTCGCATATCAGTAGTCCTCGTTGAGTTCGTCGTCGGTGGCGCCGGACGCCTGCGCGTCCAGCAGCCGCTGCAATCGCGGACGGCTGATGCCCAGTCGGCGCGCTGCCTCGCTTTTATTCCCGCCACAGCGCTGCATCATCGCACTCGCCGCGCCGCGCGCGAGCATCGACAACGATGCCGGCCACGGCAGCTCCCCTCCCGACGAACCGGCTGCGACCGTCGCGCCGTCGCCCGCCAGGTCCGTCGCTTCCAGCCGCACCCCATCCGACAGCAACAGCGCCCGCTCGATCACGTTGCGCAGCTCGCGCACGTTGCCGGGCCACGCCCGGTCAGTCAGCGCCCGGGCCGCAGCCGGCGCGATCGTGGGCGCCGGCACCATCCCGTACTCGTGCGCGAACCGCGTCACGAACGCCTGCGCCAGCCCCAGCACGTCGTCCGGTCGCTCCCGCAGCGGCGGCAGCTCGATCGGCATCACGTTCAGCCGATACCAGAGGTCCTCGCGAAACTCGCCGCGCTGCACCGAGGCCTTCAGCTCCACGTGCGTGGCCGCGATGATGCGCACGTCGAACGGGATGGTGCGCGTGCCGCCCACCCGGCGCAGTGTGCGCTCCTCCAGCACCCGCAGCAGCTTGCCCTGCAGCGCCAGCGGCAGGTGCCCGATCTCGTCGAGAAAGAGCGTGCCGCCGTCGGCCAGCTCGAACAGTCCCGGCTTCGCGGTCCGTGCATCGGTGAACGCCCCCGCCTCGTGCCCGAACAGCTCGCTCTCGAGCAGGTTGTCGGGGATGGCGGTGCAGTTCACGTCGACGAACGGCTTCTTCGCCCGCGGGCCGTTGTAGTGGATGGCGCGCGCGAACAGCTCCTTCCCCGTGCCCGTCTCGCCCTGCAGCAGCACGGTCACGTTCCCGTGCGGGATCACGCGTGCCGCGCGGGTGAGGGCCGCCCGCAGCGCCGGGCTGTCGCCCAGGATGCCGTCGAACGCGTACTTCATCCCCTCGCGCGAGGCGAAGGCCGAGCCGTCACGCTGCTCGCCGATCCGGCGCGCGGCATCGCTCACCCAGCTCCGCAGCGCCTCGAGGTCACCCGGCAGGGCGAAGTACTCCTGCGCACCGCTGCGCATCGCGCCGACGGCCAGCCGATGGTCGCTCGTCGAGCCCACCACCGCCGTGTGGGCAGGCGAGGCCACGCGTTCGAGCGCCGAGATCGCGTCAGCTTCCACGCCGCCCGCCGCGAGCAGGTGGATGGCATCCGGCAGCGCCGCCCAGGCCGCGAGGCCGTCCGCCGTCGGTGCATACGGCTGGAGCGTCGCACCGGATGCCGTGGCCAGTTCCGGCCACAGCATCTCGAACGAGTCCGACCAGCCAAGGAGTGCGAGCGTCGTCACCAGGTCCGATGGCGCGTGCCGGCTGCGCCGAAAAGAGTGTCATGTCTGAACGCCGGTCCGGCACTCAGCCGTCGCGTCCGTGGCCGCTTCCGCCATGGCGGCCACGCCCACGGTCTTCCCGTCCGTCACGATCCCGGTCGCCGAACGCACTGAACGAGTTCCGGATATTCTGGTCGATCAGCACCTGATTTGCGACCGTCGGCGCCACGATCGCCCCGCCGGCCCCACGGAACCACGCCGACACGTCGATCGCGGTCGAGACGTTGTCGTTCACCCCCGTCTCCACTGTCAGCGACGGCTCGAACTCGAACTCCACCTCCGTCTGCGCCCGGCTCAGGAAGGTGAATGGCGCCCCCTTGTACGTCCCTGTGACGCGCACGGTCACGTCGCGAAACCCGGGATGCGCCACCAGGAAGTCCTTCTCCGCCTGTGTCGCGCGCGAGCTGCTGCTCACGTCACCGACCTCGAACTCGAACTCATGATACGTGCCAGCCGGCACCGTGACGGCCAGTGGCGAGGTCGCCGCACCACCGAGGGGCATGTCCAGCAGCATCGGTCCGAGGTCGAGCCGTGAACAGCCGTTCACGTCGTGGCTGCGGCCGCGCTGCTGGCTCGGGGCGATGGAATCCGGACAGGCCGCGACCCCGGCCCGGCGCAGCTTCACGTGGCTCAGCACCATCTCGAGCTTCGTGACGATCAGGGTGTCGGCCCCGCTGCCCGTCAACACCAGGTTGCCGGCGGCATTCGTGGCGGCCGCCCCCGCCACCGCCGGCGCGGTGAAGGACACCGAGAGGCTGGCGGCGCCACCCTCCGCCGCCACGGGGCTGTCGCTGCTGCCGGCGCAGGCCGTGAGGCCAGCCAGCACGAAGAGAGGCAGCACGCGGCTGCCGCGGGGGAGAAGTCGTCGAGTGCGCATGGGTGGCTCCAATGAGAATCAGGGGTCGGGATCGTCCGGCTGATCCACTGGAAGGGCATGGCGCGCGCCACCGGCCGCGGCGCCTGCCGAATATTCCAAGCTCTTGACTGGCAACGACTTGCACGCGCCGATCGCGGAGCGTGACGGGAGCGAACGCCATCGGCGCGTTGCAGTCTGTATCGC
This sequence comes from Gemmatimonadaceae bacterium, assembly GCA_020851035.1. Taxonomy (NCBI): domain Bacteria; kingdom Pseudomonadati; phylum Gemmatimonadota; class Gemmatimonadia; order Gemmatimonadales; family Gemmatimonadaceae; species Gemmatimonadaceae bacterium. Next base: position 11,615 of record JADZDM010000023.1, read on the forward strand.
CGCATTACAGCCACCGGCAGCGCGCCGGAGGGTAGTCGCTCAGGCCAGGCGGGCGAGGAAGAGGCGCATCTCGCGCGCGGCCGCGGTGCTGCCGAGTGCCTCGAAGCCCGCCAGCGCCTCGTGCGCCCGGCTCCGCGCGCCGGCAATGGCACCACGGCGCAGCAGGATCTCGGCGTGGGTCTGGAGAATCTGCGATTCCTGCAGCCGGTGCGCGTGCGTCCGCGCGAGCGAATAGGCCCGGGCCAGCTCGGCGTCGGCATCGGCCTCGCGATGCAGGCGGTCACTCGCCGCGGCCTGCACCCGGATCGCGTCGGCCTGCAGGAGGAAATCGGGGAGCGTGCTGAAGACCCCGGCCGCCCGCGACGCACTCGCATGCGCGAAGACGAAGTCTCCGCGTCGCAACGCGACCTCGGCGCGCCCCACCTGGGCCATCGCGGCGAGGCCAGGGCTGCCCGCCTCGCCGGCGTACTCGATCGCGCGGCGTTCCGCCTCGTCGGCGTCGTGCAGCTGGTCCTGCGACCGGTACGAGATCGCCAGGTTGTGCCAGCTCTCGGCGAGGCCCAGCGTCTGGCCCATGCGGTGGTAGACCGGGATGGCCAGCTGGTAGGCGGCGATGGCGCGATCCGTGTCACCGCGCAGCGCATCGATGGCGCCGAGGTTGTTGATGGCGCGCGCAGTCAGCAAGGCGTCGCCATCGGCCCGCGCCATCTCAAGCGCCGCACCGAACCGTTCGGCCGCGCCCTCGAGGGTGCCGAGGGCGAAGGCCGCAGCCCCCTGCATGTTCACCACCCGCCGCAGTCCCGGACGGTCACCGGTGAGCACGAGCAGTGGCGCCGCCGTCTCGAGCCACCGCGTGGCGGTGCGCGGATCTCCCGTGCGCAGGCAGGCCTCCGCGAGGAGACTGGCCCGCGCGCCATCCCGCTCACTCGCCGCCGCCTGCGGCTCGAGGTGTGCGCGCACCTCGCCCCACGCGCCCGCCTCGGCGGCGGCGCGTGCGGTGAGCAGCACGGGATCGGCGGCAGGACCGAACATGGCCGTGCTAGTACGCGATCGCGTGGTTGGTGAACGAGAGGATCTGCGCCTCGATCTCGCGCATCCCCCCGGAAACCTCCACCCGGCTCGACAGGCGCACCCACGGCTGGCCCGCGAACTCCTGCTTCCAGATCGCGAACGTCGGCACCAGCAGGGAGTCGGAGCGACTGACGGTGCCGTCGTCGTCGTAGTCGTCATCCGCATGCTCGAAGTCGAGGCGCAGCTCGGCGGGCGCGGCCGGGTTGAACACGAGCCCACTCGGCGAGTACTCGGTGATGATCCGCGACAGGTCGCGCACACGGATCGTGATCCGGATCGAGTCGCCGAACGCGAACGCCGTGCCGTCCGGCCTCCGCAGCAGCGACTTGTCCTCGACCTTGAAGCTGAGGAAGCGCACCGAGTCGGTGCTCCCGGCGGTGGGCCGGTAGAACATCGAGACCTCGCGATCCTTGCCGCGCACGGCCCAGAAGCTCACGCTGTCGGTGCCGAGCGACGCGCCCGGCTCCAGGCGGAGGAAGGACATCTGCGCCTCCGTCCGCGTCGGCCCGCTGCCACTGGGGTCCACCGGCGCGCCATCGCCGCCGCCGCAGCTCATCACCAGGATCGAAGCCATCGCGCCGAGCGCGACCTGCCGTATGCGTGACATCGTCAGAACTCCTCTGGGGTTTCGTTGGGTGTCTCGTCGTCACTGCCTGCCTCCAGCAGCCGCTGCAGGCGCTGCCGGCTGATGCCGAGGCGGCGCGCCGCCTCGCTCTTGTTGCCCGCGCACCGCTGCACCATGTCGGCGCAGGCGCTCCGGACGAGGGCGCCCAGCGGTGAGGGCCAGTCCAGCTCACAGGTGCCGCGCGTGGCGGTGGGCGCCGCGCCCGGTCGGGAGAGATCCGCGATCTCCACGCGATGCCCGTCGGAGACGAGCAGGGCGCGCTCGATCACGTTGCGGACCTCGCGCACGTTGCCGGGCCAGGGCCGCGCGGTCAGCACCCGCAGCGCGTCCGGGGAGAGCGTCGGGGCCGGGTCGATGCCGTACTCACGCGCGAAGCGCCGCACGAAGGCCTCCGCCAGTTCCACCACGTCGTCCAGGCGTTCCCGCAGCGGCGGCAGCTCGATCGTCATCACGTTCAGACGGTACCAGAGATCCTCGCGGAAGGCGCCCTGCTCCACGGCGCGCTGCAGGTCCACGTGTGTTGCCGCGATGATGCGCACGTCGAAAGCGACGCTGCGGGTGCCGCCGACGCGGCGCGACGTGCGCTCCTCGAGCACGCGCAGGAGCTTGCCCTGCAGGGCGAGCGGGAGGTGGCCGATCTCGTCGAGGAACAACGTGCCACCGTCGGCCAGCTCGAACAGCCCCGGCTTGGCCGTGCGCGCATCCGTGAAGGCGCCGGCCTCGTGCCCGAACAGTTCACTCTCCAGCAGCGTGTCGGGGATCGCGGTGCAGTTCACCTCGACGAACGGCTGGCTCTTGCGCGGCCCGTTGTAGTGGATGGCGCGGGCGAAGAGCTCCTTTCCCGTCCCGGTCTCGCCGGTGAGGAGGACGGTCACGTTGGGGTGCGGAATCACGCGGCCCGCCAGCGCCAGCGCCTGGCGCAGCGCGGCGCTCGACCCGAGGATGCCATCGTAGGTGTACTTCGTGCCCTCCCGGGCGGCGAACACCGACCCGGCCCGGGTGTCCTCGATCCGCCGGACGGCATCCACGATCCAGCTCCGCAACGCCTCCACGTCGCCCGGCATCGCGAAGTAGTCCTCGGCACCGCGGCGCAGGGCGCGCACGGCCACGCGGTGATCGCCGGCCGCACCGACCAGCACCGCGTTCGCCGGCATCGCGTGCCGCGCCAGCGCCTCGATCGCAGTGGACTCCACCCCGCCGATGGCGTGCACGACGATGACGTCCCGCCGCAACGCCAGTGCATCCAGCAGCTCCGGCGAGGGCGCGTGCAGCACGTCGAGCACCACGCCAGACGCTGCGGCCAGTTCAGGCCACAGCGTCTCGAAGGAGGTCGACCAGGGAACGACGACGAGCGATGTCACGTGGTGGCGGAATCCTGGCGAGTCGCCCCTGACGACTGACGCAAGCCGCGAGTCCGGGCGCGGTGCATTTTGGCGGCCTCATCCTTTTCGGGTCGCAGCCGAAACCCGCACGCTGCGTCGCTCGGCGGATCGGGGCGCGATGGTGTCTGCTCGCTGGGAATCTGGTCGGTATGCAAGAGTGAGCTGTCACGGTTGAGCATGGCAACCAGCGGGCCAGACGCATTCCCGCCGGCCACGCGGTTCAACTCGTTGCGAGTCAATGGTTTGAGGCCGCTCGGCGGGAGCCTGCATACGGCCGCGTTCGGTGCGAAATGAAACAGGATGTTGCATTCTGGTACAGCCGGAGGATCAGCGCAGGGAGGATACCACGCTGGACTCAGTGCCGGCCTGGCGGGGATAGATTGCCGCTGCGACAGCCCGCCTCCCTTCCAGACCGGTTCCCGACCCAATGCCCGCTCCGACCACGTTCTCGGTTGGCCTCATCCAGATGGCCGTCACCGGCGACCGTGCCACCACCGTCGCCGCCGCGATCGAGAAGATCCGTGAGGCGGCTGGCCTCGGCGCCCAGATCATCTCCCTCCAGGAGCTCTTCAACGCGCCCTACTTCTGCAAGTCGCTGAAACTGGAGCACTTCGACATCGCCGAGCCGATTCCCGGCCCGACCGTCGAGGCACTGCAGCGCGTGGCGCAGGAGCTCGGCGTGGCCCTGGTGGTCCCGGTCTACGAGAAGCAGGCCGCCGGCATCTACAAGAACTCCGCCGCCGTGGTCGACGCCGACGGCTCGCTGCTCGGCACGTACCGCAAGATGCACATCCCGCACGACCCGCTCTTCGAGGAGAAGTACTACTTCACGCCCGGTGACGTGGCCCCCGACCTCCGCACCGACCGGCACCCGGGCATCAACGGCTTCCGCGTCTGGCAGACGAAGTTCGCGAAGATCGGGGTGCTGATCTGCTGGGATCAGTGGTACCCGGAAGCCGCGCGCATCACGTCGCTGCTCGGCGCCGAGGTGCTTTTCTATCCCACCGCCATCGGCTGGCACCCCGCCGAGAAGGCCACCTTCGGCGACGCACAGGTGGATGCATGGCGCACCGCGCAGCGTGCGCACGCGATCGCCAACGGTGTCTTCGTGGCGTCGGCCAACCGCGTCGGCCTCGAGCCGGAACCGGGCACGGATGGCATCGAGTTCTTCGGCCACTCGTTCATCTGCGACCCCATCGGACGCTACCTCGCACAGGCGGGCACCGACCCCGCGATCCTCGTCGCCACCTGCGACCGCGCGCTGATCGAGGACACGCGGCGCAACTGGCCGTTTCTGCGCGACCGCCGCATCGACGCCTATGCGCCCATCACGAACCGGTGGCTCGGTGGCGCCTGACCACGCGACGTACCCATACGTGACCCCGCTCGCGTCACCCACCCGCCGCATGCCGGCGGAATGGGAGCAGCACGCCGCCACCTGGCTGGGCTGGCCGGTGCACGAACCCGACTGGCCGGGCAAGTTCGAGCCGATCCCGTGGGTGTACGCCGAGATCGTGCGTGCGCTCGCGCAACACGAGCGTGTGGACGTGCTCTGCAACGATCCGCACATCCGCGAGCAGGCGCGCGAGATGCTCACCGCCCACGCCGTGAACCTGGACAACGTGCGCCTGCACGTGGCGCGCACCGACCGCGTCTGGCTGCGGGATTCGGGACCGAGCGGCGTGCACCGCCCCGATGGCTCGGTGGAGCTGGTGCAGTGGGGATTCAACGCCTGGGCGAAGTACGAGAACTACCTGCACGACACGCAGGTGCCCGAACATGTCGCGGAGGTCACCGGGCTGCCGCTCACCAAGGCGCAGCGTGCCGACGGGAACGGGGCCCTCGTGCTCGAGGGTGGCGGCATCGACGTGAACGGGCGCGGGCGCGTCCTCGTCACCGAAGAATGGCTCCTCACCGAGGTCCAGGTGCGCAACCCGGGGCTCGGTCGCGCGGACTATGAACGCGTCTTCGCCGAGTGGCTCGGGTGTCCCGAGACCATCTGGCTGGGCGAGGGGTGCGTGGGGGACGACACCCACGGCCACGTGGACGACATCTGTCGCTTCACCGCGCCCGACACCGTGGTGCTCGCGGTGGAGCGCGACCCGGCCGACGACGAGAACCACCGCCGGTCGATGGACAACCTGCACCGACTGCGGAAGGTGGGTGGCGCCGCCGGCCCGCTGCGCGTGGTCGAGCTGCCGTATCCGCGCGCGGTCATGATGGACGGCGTGCGCCTGCCGGCGAGCTACGCGAATTTCTACGTCGCCAACGGCGTGGTGATCGTCCCCACCTTCAACGACCCGAACGACCGCGTCGCGCTCGACATCCTCGCCGGGTGCTTTCCCACCCGCTCGATCGTGGGGATCCACGCCGTGGACCTGGTCTGGGGGCTGGGCACCCTGCACTGCCTCTCGCAGCAGCTGCCGGCGGCACGCACGGCGCGCTGACGCTGCGGGAGTGCGGAAGGGAGAGCCAGCCGGAACGGTGACCTCCATATGGATGGGCTCGTCCGGGAGGTGCACCCACCCTCCCCCACCCGTCCCTGTATGGCTGGAGCACCACCGAGACCGCCGAACCGCATGGTCCCCGCCGCGCCGTCATCGCACACGGAGCGGAGCCGCGGCGTGGGCTCCGGGTCATGACCGGCGTGACGGCCTCCATCGGTGCCCGCACCATCGGCGGCCGCCTGCTGCGCGCCTTCCTCGTGCTCGCCGTGCTGCTCGCCGGCGCCGGCGTGATCGCCTACAAGGCGCTGCACACCTCCGCCGCACGCGCCACCGCGGCGCTCGAGGTGATCCGGCGCGATGCCCGTCTCTCTTCCGAGCTCTCCGCCGCGGTGGCCGAGGAGATGCAGGCGGCGGGTCACTACCTCCGCTCGCGCGACACCAGCGCGCTGGGAACGTTCGAGAGCCTGCGGCTTCGCACCCACGACCTGACGCGCGCGATGAACCGGCAGGCCACGCGCCAGTCGGACAACCTCGCCCTCGTGGCGCAGGTGGACCGCGCCCTCACCACCGTCGAGGAGAGCTACCGCCGCGCGCACCGGGCCCTCGCCGCCGGGGACACCGCGACCGCGCGCCGCGAGGAGACCGCCGTGACGACGACCGCCCGGCAGCTCCTCAGCGGCATCAACGGGCTCGGTGCACTCACCGAGCGGCAGGTGACGCTGGTGGCCGCCGAGATGCGGAGCGAGGCCGAGACGCGGGCGCTGGCGGTGCTACTGGTCTTCGGTGGCGTCATGATCATCGGGACGCTGCTCGTGGGTGCCACGCTGCGCTCCGTGAACGACCCGCTGCACCAGCTCGTGCTCCACGCCGACGCACTCAGCCGCGGTGCGTTCGATGCCCGCACGACCGCGCAGATGCCCGGCGAGTTCGAGCGCATCGCCGCCGCGCTCAACGAGGCCGGCGCATCACTCGGCGTGCTGGCCACGGCCACCGCCGCCACCGCCACCGAGCTCTCGTCGTCGTCCAGCGAGCTGTCGCAGGTGAGTGACCGCATCGCCGTGAAGGCCACCGAGGTGTCGCACGTGATGGAGAACGTCACGCGCGGCGCCGAGAACCAGGTGGGCATGCTGAAGAAGATCGATGCCGAGCTGGCGGTGAACGGCCAGCGCGCGATCGAGGTGCGGCAGGAGGCGGGCTCGGTGGCCACCCTCGCCGAGTCGATCGAGCACGAGGCGATGGCGAAGCGGGTGACAATTGCGCAGGCGATGTCGGTGATGATGGAGATCCGGACCTCGGTGCAGAACGCGAGCCGCACGGCGGAGTCGCTGCACGGCGTGACCGAGGGGATCGCGCAGTTCGTGACGACGGTGGGGCGCATCGCGGAGCAGACGAACATGCTGGCGCTGAATGCCGCCATCGAGGCGGCGCGTGCGGGTGACGCCGGCCGCGGCTTCGTGGTGGTGGCCGACGAGGTGCGCAAGCTGGCCGAGGCCGCCCAGCGCGCGGCCGACGACGTCGCCCGGCTCACGCAGGCTATCACCGGCCGCGTGAACGAGACCGTCAGCACCATGCAGCACAGCGCCAGCCTGGTGGGCGAGATCGAGACCGTCGGCCGCGACGTCGGCACGGCGCTCGAGAGCATCACCGCCTCGGCCGAGCGCACCGTGGCGGCTGCCGCGAACCTGAGCCAGATCGCGGCCCTCAACTCCACGCAGATGGCGGGTGTGCAGCAGTCGCTCAGCGTGGTGGCGGTGGACGCGGCCGGCCACGCCACCAGTGCGCAGCAGGCCAACGCCTCGGCCCAGGAGCAGAGTGAGGCGTGCCAGCAGATGAGCGCCGCGTCGCAGGTCCTGCACGGCCGCAGCACGCGCCTGCGGGCGCTCGTGGAGTCACGGAGCACACTGGGACACACCCCTGCGGCCGATGCGGCGGAGCAACCGCGGCTGGCCGTGATGCCCGGCACGCGCGAGGACGGCACGCCCATCCGCGTCACCTCGGTCACGCCGCTCAACAACCGCGTGCTCAACCGGGCACCCGCCCCGCGCCCGAAGCGGCAGGCCTGAGCGGCGCGCCCGGCGCTACCGCGTCGGGTCGGCCTTCTTCCGCAGGCGGATGTTCAGCATCTCCGTGGCCACCGAGAACGCCATGGCGAAGTACGTGTAGCCCTTCGGAATGTGGAAGCCCGTGCCCTCGGCCACCAGGTTGGTGCCGATCAGCACCAGGAACGACAGCGCCAGCATCTTCACCGTCGGGTGCCGGTCGACGAAGGCGCTGATCGGGCCGGCCGCGAAGAGCATGATGCAGAGCGCGATGATGTTCGCGCCGATCATGATCTCGATGTGTGGCACCATGCCGACGGCGGTGATCACCGAGTCCAGCGAGAAGACGATGTCGATGACGGTGATCTGCGCGACCACGGCCCACAGGCCGCGGCCCGAGGCCCGCCCCTGCTCGGCCATCGCCGCCTTCTCGTCGTCCTCGAACTTGTGATGGATCTCGGTGGTCGCCTTGCCGATCAGGAACAGGCCGCCGACGATGAGGATGACGTCCTTGCCGGAGATGCCGCGACCCAGCACGGTGAGCAGCGGCTCGGTGAGCCGCATGATCCAGGTGATGCTGAACAGCAGCGCCATCCGCGACATGAACGCGCCGGCGAGGCCCAGGCGGCGCGCCCGCGGCTGCTCGGCTGCCGGCAGCGCGCTGGCCAGGATCGAGATGAAGATGATGTTGTCGATGCCGAGGACGATCTCGAGGACGGTCAGCGTCGCGAGACCGACCAGGGCATCCGCGGTGAGCAGGTGGGACATGTCGAGCCGGAACAGGTGGGGGCATGCCACATGCGGCACCACCCGACTGGTGATGCCGCATCCCTGCCAAGATAGTCGCGCCGCGCCGGGGGCCGGCCGCCGGGCGCAGATCAGGCGGGGCGCGTCACCACGCGGGCGTCGGCGGGCCGGGCTGGTCGCGGATCAGGGCACCCGCGCCGGGATGCGCCACTGCGACGTCGAGAAGAGGCGCGCGTCGAGCACCGTGTTCAGCTGCACCTCCGTGTACTGCTCCTTGAAGAACGGTTTCCCGTCGCGCAGGAAGGTGATCTCGTGCACGATCGGCAACCCGCTGATGGTGCGGTAATCGGAGAGCTGGTACTCGGTGGCGGGTCGCGGCCCCTGCGGCCCGCCCAGCGCCGGACGGCTCACCACGCGCAGCACCGCCCACGTCTCGGCATCCACCCAGAACTGCGGTGAGCCGAGGTCGGCCGGCCCCGTGGCCCCCACCACCCAGGCGCGGCGCCCCGCCCAGTTGTCGCTGCGCAGCCGCGCCAGGTCCACGCCCAGCCCGCTGAGCTGCCGCACGCTCGTGGCTGCGGGCTGCGCGTACACATCGGCCGTCAGCAGGAGGAGCATGTTCACCTCGGGCTGTGTCCGCGCGAGCTTCCCCCCCTCGAACGAGTAGACGCTGCCGTCGGCGTAGATCGCGCCGTTGCCGCCGGTGGCCGGCATGAACTCGATGCGCAGGCGCCCCGGCACCAGCATGTACTCCTTCCACTGGCTCCGTTCCGTGCGGCCGTTGGTGGCGTAGCGCGTGTTCTCCTGGGTGAACTGCATCGTCTGGAACCACTTGCCCTGGTATGTGGCGAGCATCCGTTCGACCACGGCCGTGCCGGTGGTGGGCGCGGGTGTCGCGACCGAGCCGCCGGACATCAGCGTGGCGCAGCCGGCGAGCACGAGCGGGGCCGCACAGCAGGCCGTGCGGAGCAATCGAAGCGGGATCATCGTGGTGTGTGAGCTGCGGGAAGTGGGGGGTGCACCGCGCGCATCACGCGGATGCAGCGAGAATGCCGGGCGACACTGCCGGGAGCAAGCCCGCCGCGCAGCATCGGCACATCCGCCCGACCTGGCGGCGGCCGGTGCCGGGGGTGGCTGTCCGCGGCATGTGCACGGCGTCGGCCACCTCCGGAGCCCCGCTCCGTTTCCGTCGCCGACCGGGGCCGTTAGCCTTCGCCCCACGATGTCGTCACTCACACAGGTTCCCGGGGCAAGGCCCGCTGTCGTCCTGCTCAGTGGTGGGCTGGATTCCACCACCGTGCTCGCGCATGCTATCGCCGAGGGCTGGTCGGCGCACGCGCTGACGTTCCGGTACGGCCAGCGCCACCAGCACGAGATCGCCGCCGCCCAGCGCATCGCCACCCAGCTCGGCGCCAGCGGCCATGCGATCCTCGACATCGACCTGCGGGGCTTCGGCGGGTCGGCGCTCACCGATGCCAGCATCGCGGTGCCGAAGGACCGCAGCGCCGACGACCTCACGCACGGCATCCCGGTCACGTACGTGCCGGCGCGCAACACGATCTTCCTCTCGTTCGCGCTGGCGTACGCCGAGGTGCTGGGCGCGAGCGACATCTTCATCGGGGTGAACGCGCTGGATTACAGCGGCTATCCCGACTGCCGGCCCGAGTTCATCAGCGCCTTCGAGGTGCTCGCGAACCTCGCCACGGCAGCGGCGGTGGAAGGGCGCACGAAGGTGGTGATCCGTGCACCGCTGCAGCAGATGACGAAGCGGCAGATCGTGGAGTTCGGCACGCGGCTCGGCGTGGACTACGGCCGCACGATCAGCTGCTACGACCCCAGCGACGACGGGGCCGCGTGCGGGCACTGCGACGCCTGCCAGCTGCGGCACAAGGGCTTTCGCGAGGCCGGCATCGCCGATCCCACGCGGTACGCCAGCCAACCGCTGGAGCCGCACGGATGACGTATGCAGTGAAGGAGTGCTTCTACACCCTGCAGGGTGAGGGGCTGCAGAGCGGGCGGCCGGCGGTGTTCCTGCGCTTCGCCGGCTGCAACCTGTGGACCGGTCGCGAGGCGGATCGCGCGACGGCCGTCTGCCGTTTCTGCGACACCGACTTCGTGGGCATCGGTCCCGATGGCGGCAAGTTCACCGACGCTGCATCGCTGGCGGCGCATGTGGATGCGCGCTGGCCCGCCGCTGCGTCGCCGCGGGCACGGAAGCTGGTGGTGTGCACCGGCGGTGAACCGCTGCTGCAGCTGGATGAGCCCGCGATCGACGCGCTGCACGCGCGTGGCTTCGAGGTGGCGGTGGAGACCAACGGTACGCAGCCCGCGCCGCGCGGGCTCGATCACATCTGCGTGAGCCCGAAGGCGAATGCGCCGCTGGTGCTGCGCGCGGGCACGGAGCTCAAGCTCGTGTACCCGCAGGTGGAGCCCGGCGCACAGCCCGAGCGGTTCGCGGACCTCGATTTCGCGCACTTCTTCCTGCAGCCGATGGATGGCCCCGACGCGGCCGCGAACGTGCGCGCGGCGCTGGCCTACTGTCTCGCGAACCCGCAATGGCGGCTGAGCCTGCAGGTGCACAAATGGCTGGAGATCCGATGAGCACAACGGGGGATGGCGGTGGTCACATCGTCGAGCTGCACCGCGACGTGACGTTCGAGGCAGCCCACTGGCTGCCGAACGTGCCACCTGGCCACAAGTGCCGGCGGCTGCATGGGCACTCGTTCCGCATCCGCATCGTGGTGCGCGGCCCGGTGGATCCGCACGCCGGCTGGCTGATGGACTTCGGCGAGCTCAAGGCGGCCTGGGCCCCCCTCGATGCGCGACTGGATCACTACTGCCTGAACGAGATCGACGGGCTCGAGAACCCGACCAGCGAGGTGCTCGCACGCTGGATCTGGGACCGGCTGCGCGGCGCGTTGCCGCAGTTGAGCGAGGTGCAGGTGCACGAGACCTGCACGTCGGGGTGCACGTACCGGGGGGAGTGACCCCGCGCCCGTTCAAGGGGACGGGGATCTTGAACTCGAGGGGACGGGGATCTTGAACTCGAGGGGACGGGGATCTTGAACTCGAGGGGACGGGGATCTTGAACTCGAGGGGACGGGGATCTCGCCCCCTTTCCTCCGCCCTCCGTGAGCCCGGCCACCGGGTTCTGTCGCGCTCTGGATGTGGCACCCCACGGCCGTCTGCCGTGCGGGTGCAGCCACACCCACACGACCGACAGGAGCCCGGATGTTCCGCCACCCGCTTCGACGTGCCGCAGCCACGCTGCTGGTCCTGACCCACACGGCCTGCAGCGGCGGTGGTGACGGACCCACCACCCCGCCCGCGACCCCGACTGCGACGCTCTCCGTCACGTCGCCGACCAGCAGCATCGTCGCCGGCGCGACTGCCGCCGTGGGCGTCACGCTCGTGCGCGGCGGCGGGTTCACGGGTCCCGTCACGGTCACTGCCGCCAGCCTGCCGACCGGCGTCACGTCGAGCGCCGAGACGATCGCCGCCGGCGCGACGTCGGCCACCCTCACGCTCACCGCCGCCCCCAGCGCGCCTGCCGCCACCAGCGTCGCGGTCACCGTCACCGGCAGTGCCTCGGGCGTGAGCATCACGCCGCGCCCGCTGGCGCTCAGCGTCACGGGCGGGAACGGCGCTGTCATTGCCCTCGCCACCGCCGCGGGAAGCATCGAGGCCGGCACAGCGGGAAGCATCATCGTCACCCTCACGCGTACCGGCACGTTCAACGGTACGGTCAACGTCTCGGTGACCGGACTTCCCGCCGGCGTCACCGCGGCGAGCCAGTCCCTCGCCCCAGGCGTGACGAGCGATACCATCCCGCTGAGCACCACCCTCGCCGCCGCCGCAGCCACGACCACGCTCACCGTCGCCGCCACAGGCTCCGGCATCACGATCGCGCCGCAGACCTACGCCCTGACCACCACGCATGGCCCGATCGCGCAGCTCGGCAACGACATGACCAGCACCGACGGGCAGTACGGCTCGACCATGGCACTCAATGCCGACGGCACCCGGATCGTGGTCGGGGCCTACACCTCCACCAACGGCACCACACGCGTCTACGAACGCACCGGCACCACCTGGACGCAGATGGGCACTGACATCATCGGTGAAGCGGCCGGCGATCGCGCCGGTGTCAGCGTGGCCATCAATGCCGCCGGCACGCGGATCGCCGTCGGCGCCTATCTCAACGACGACGCCGGCTCGGCCGCCGGGCAGGTCCGGGTCTACGACTTCGTTGGCGGGGCGTGGACGCAGGTGGGTGCCGACATCGACGGCGGAAGCACCAACTGGGGCTTCGGCTGGAGCGTCGCGCTCAGCGGCAGCGGCTCCCGGCTGGTGGCGTCCGCAACCAGCGTCGGCGGCGTCGGCGGCTGGGTCACGGTCTACGACCTGGTCGGCAGCACGTGGACCCAGGTTGGCGCGACGCTGAATGCGAACAACGAGTTCGGCGATCGCGTGGACATCTCGAGCGACGGTACCACCATCGCGGCGGCGGAACCGTCTGCCGCGGGATCCTCGCGTGCGGGCACGGTCCACGTGTACCGGCTCGTCGGCTCCACCTGGACGCAGCTCGGCAACACGCTGCAGGGCGAGCAGATCGGCGACGCGTTTGGTGCAGGCCTCGCATTGACCGCCACCGGTTCGCGGATCGTCGTCGGCGCGCCGCAGGACACGGAGGGTGGGACGAGCGGTGGCGGCGGAGCCGCGGGCAAGCTCCGCATCTTCGACCTGATCGGGTCCACCTGGACGCAGGTCGGCGGCGACATTCTCGGCTCGACTGGGCTGAACGGCGACGGCTTCGGCGAGCAGGCCGGCATTTCCGATGACGGCACCCGGGTAGCCGCCAACGGCGCGAGCCAGAGCGTGGCGCGGGTGTACACGCTCACCACCGGCGCATGGACGCAGACCGGACCCACCATCACCAGCTACGGTACCGCGGTGCGCTCGGAAGGCCTCGCCGTCTCCGCCGACGGTCGGTCCGTTTCGGTCGGCTACGTGAACGGGGCTCCGCGCATTGCCCGGGTGTTCCGCATCACGCCGTAGCAGTGCCGCAGTGTTGTGGACGACGTTGATCGGGAGCGACCGGGTCACGTCGTGTTCCAGGACGGGCGAGGGGCCGGGACACGTGATCTTCGGATCGGGCGTCCCGGCCTTTCGACCGTGCGGCACCACGATGAGCCTCGTCGTCGCGATCCGACGCACTCAGGGTGTGGCACGGCGGGTCGTGTGACGGCCCGGGACATCCACACTCACACTGCGCAATGGAGCATGCATCATGCGACACACATTTTCACGCCTCGTGACCACCACGGTCCTCCTGCTGTCGCTTGGCGCCTGCGGCACCGGTTCGACCGAGCCCGACGACGATTCGACGCCCGGCGCCGCGAGCCTGGCACTCGGCAAGGAGGGCAAGGCATCGGTCGCGATCGGCGGCACCACAACCGTCCCCGTCAGCGTCGACCGATCGGGCGGCTTCACCGGTGCCATCACGATCGCGTTCACCGGCCTGCCGACTGGCGTGACGGCATCGAACCTGACCATCCCCAGCGGGCAGGGCTCGGCAAGTGTGTTGCTGACGGCCGCTGCCAGCGCGCCACGCACGCCAGTTGCGGTGAGCGTTGGTGTCACCGGTACCGGTGCCGGAATCGCGACGACGGGACAGGTGTTCCTGACGCTGTCGGTCCGCAATCCATAGCGGCCCGCGTTCAAGTGCGTTCAAGGGGACGGGGATCTTGAATCTTCAAGATCCCCGTCCCCTTGAACGGTTCGCGCGTCAGCCCTGCGTCGGTGCGGCGATCTTCGCCTGCCACGCGGTGGCCTCGGCGGGCTTCCCCCAGCGCTGGTACAGCGTCACGAGTCGGGTGCGGGCAAGCTGCGTCTGCTCGTTCTCCTCGCCGCGGCCTTCGCGCAGCGCCTTCTCTGCACCGAGAAGCAACGACTCCGCTTCTGCGAACGACCCGCCGGCCGTGAGCACCTCACCGAGCGACGCGTCGGCTGCTGCCTGCAACCAATGGTCGACCGGAAGGCTGCGTCGGCGCATCCCACGCGCGTCGCGAATCAACGCGATTCCCGCCTTCGTCGAGTCGAGCTGGGCAAGGGCGCGTCCGAGATAGATCATCGCGCTCTGCAATGGAAGATTCGTGTCTTCCAGCGGCTTGCCGCGCAGCGCCACCACCTCACGCGCCACCGTCGCCGCGTCTCGGTACCGCTTCATCTGCAGCAGCAGTTCGGAATAGTTCGCCGCCGTGGTGGCATAGCTCACGTGCTCCGGCCCGAGGATGCGGCGCTTCACATCCATTGCCGCCCTGAAGGTCGCCGCTGCCTCGTCCAGCCGGCCAAGCGCCTCCAGTGCCCCCGCCCGCACCGACAGTGCATTGGCCATGACAGGATGGTCGTTGCCGTGGGCGCGACGCGCCGCCTCGATGCCCTTCAGCGAAAACGTGTCGGCCGCTGCAAGCTGGCCGGCAGCACCCGACACCACCGCCAGGTTGATGTACGTTGGCGCATTCGAGGAATCGTCGGTGGCGAAGAACTGCTCCGACAGCGCCAGCGACTTGCGGAACTGCACCACGGCTTCCGGCACACGCCCCAGCATGTACAGCAGGCGCCCGCGGTTCTCGAGGGCGGTGGACTCCTCCCGCCGGTCCACGTGCGGATAGCGCGTGTAGAGCCATTCGGCGAGCTGCAGCAGCGAGTCGGACTTCGCGAGATCGCCGCGCGTCTCCTCCACCAGCGCGAGCTTGGAGTAGGTGATCGCAGTGAGGTAGTCTCCCGCCGGTGCATGGCGCTTCCGGGCGGCAAGGTCGAGCTGGAATTGTCGCTCGGCGACGTCCACCTCACCCAGGGCGAGGTACGCGTTCCCCATCACCGCACGGATCTCCGCCTCGAGTTCCGGCTCGACGCGCATCGAATCGGCGCGCAGCGACGCGGAGTCGAGGACCGTGCGCATCGTCACGTCCTTGCCAAACGACTCCGGATTCGACGAGTTCAGCATCGTCATCAGGAAGTTTGTCACTTCCTCGGCCCGACTCTGCGCGCCGATCGCCTGCACGCGCGCGGTGTCGGCGCGGCGCGCCTGCACCATCGCGGCCGCCGTGCCGCCGACCAACGACGCGCACGCGATGACCGCCGCCGCGGTCTCGAGCTTGCGCCGCCGCACGAACTTGCCGATGCGATAGCCGGCGCTGTCGGGACGCGCCTGCACCGGTTGCTGCGCCAGGTGCTGCGTGACGTCGCGCGCCAGTGCGCCCACCGACACGTACCGGCGCGACGGCTCCTTGCGCAGCGCCATCAGCACGATGGCATCCAGGTCACCCTCGATCCGCTGTCGTGCGCGCGCCGCGTTCCGCTCGCCCAGCACCCGGTGACGATCCGGCGACAGCACCGCACCCGGACGCGGTGCCTGCTGCTCACCGACGATACGCTCGATCTCGACCATCGACTTGCCCTGCAGGTCGAACGGGCGCTGCCCCACGAGCAACTCGAACAGCACCACCCCCAGTGCGTACACGTCCGACGTGGTGTCCACCGCAGACCCGCGCACCTGCTCCGGCGACGCATACTCCGGCGTGAACGCACGCTGCCCGACCTGCGTCGCCGTCTCGGCCAGGCCGAGATCGTCACGCATCAGCTTCGCGATGCCGAAATCCAGCAGCTTCACCGTGCCGTCGGTGGTCACGAGGATGTTGCCCGGCTTCAGGTCGCGATGCACCACCAGCTTCTGGTGCGCAGCACTGACCGCCGAGCAGACCTGCAGGAAGAGGGCCAGCCTGGCCGGGACGTCGAGCGAACGCGCATCACACCACAGGGTGATCGGTTCACCATCGATGTGCTCCATCACGAAGTACGGCAAGCCGTCCGGTGTCACGCCTCCGTCCAGCAGTGTCGCGATGTTCGGGTGCTGGAGGCTGGCCAGGATCTGCCGCTCGGCGCGGAAGCGGCGGATCGCGACCGCACTCTCGGCGCTCCGGCGCAGGAACTTCACCGCCACCCGTGCGCGGTACTGGTCATCCGCGCGCACGGCGGAGTGCACCGTGCCCATGCCGCCGGACCCGATGTGTGCGCCGATCTCGTACGCACCCAGGCGCGCGCCGACGTAGCGTTCGGCCAGGTCCCGCTCGCCGCGCACCGGACTGGCGAAAGCCGAGTCGCTCAGGGCGTGTGCCTCCAGCAAGGCGCGCAACTCGGACTCCAGGATCGGATCGTGCGACGCACTCAGCGAGATGAACTCGTCGCGCGAGTCCGCCGGGATGCCCAGCGCGGCATCGAACAGCGACTCGAGCAACGCGAGCCTGGCGGCTGACAGTGGCAACGCACCCACGATCACGCCGCCTTGAGTGTCTTGAGCAGGAACGCACGCGCGAAGGTCCAGTCACGCTTCACCGTGGCGGGTGAGATGGCCAGCGCGTGCGCTGTCTCGTCCACGTCGAGACCGCCGAAGAACCGCAGCTCGACGACCTTCGCCTGCCGCGGCGCAAGCCGGTCAAGCTCCTGCAGCGCGTCATCGAGGGCGATCAGGTCCAGCGAGCGCTCCGGCATCTCCGCCACGCGTTCATCGAGCGTCACGCGCAGCCCATGATCGCGCTTGACGCGATGCCGGTGCCGTGCGTGGTCGACCAGGATGCGGCGGATCGTCTGCGCGGCGATGGCGAAGAACTGTGCCCGGCTCTCCCACGTCACGCGGCGCTCGCCAAGCAGCCGCATGAGCGCCTCGTCCACGAGCTCGGTGGGCTGCAGCGTGTGCCCCTCCATCTCCCGGCGCATCGCCCGTTCCGCGATCCGGTGCAGCACGTCCATCACGATCGGGATGAGCCGGTCGGCGGCCCCCGGTACGCCGGCGCTGATCTCGCCCAGCAGGAGGGTCACGTCCGGCGCGTTGGCGTCTGGCATGCGGGAGGGCGGTACAGTGGGTCAGGCGAGGCCAATGTCCGGTGAAGCAAGGGAACCGGGCACCCCGGAGTAATTACACGCGATTCATCCTGCTGCCAACTGCGCCGGTGCGCACGCGGATGATGATGCCGTCACGCGAGGGCGCGTCCGGCGCCTGTCGTGATGCATCTTGCGCCACCGCAAGAGCTTACGCCACTCGCCGGGCGCTGGTCCACGCACCAAAGGGGTCTGCGCACCAAAGGGGTCTGAGTCAGCGACCTCCGTCTGACTCTGAGTCAATTGCCGCACGATGACTCAGAGTCGTTCGCGAGAGTCGTTCGCGAGCGCGGCCCAGCCCGCCTCACGCGCCACACGCATACCCACCCAGCCACCGCGCGCACATCATTCCCGTGGCGCCCCGCACCGGGTCGCTGCCGCCCACCCGCCGGAGACTCCCCATGCGCCGTGTCCCGCACACTGTCGCGACCGCCACGTTCCTCACACTGGCTGCCGCAACCGCACTGCCCGCGCAGCAGCCCGCCGCCCCACCCGCCAGCCGCACGGTGACGGTCGCCGACCACCTCGACTGGGAGGATGTCGGCGACCCGCAACTCTCGCCCGACGGAAAACAGGTCGCCTTCACGCGGCGCAGCGTGGACAAGGTGAACGACAAGTGGGACACCGCGATCTGGGTCATGAATGCCGACGGCTCCCGCGCGCACAGCGTGGTCACCGGCTCGGCGCCCCGCTGGTCACCTGACGGCAGCCGCCTGCTCTACATCGCGGCCGGCCAGCCGAGTGGCATGCAGCTCTGGGTCCGGCTGATGGACGGCGATGCCGGCACCACGCAGCTCACCCGGCTCACCGAGCCGCCGACCGAGCCGGAGTGGTCGCCCGACGGCCAGCAGGTGGCCTTCCGCATGCTCGTGCCGACACGCGAGACGTGGAACATCGCGCTCCCCGCGGCACCGAAGGGCGCCAAGTGGACCGAGCCGCCGCGCATCGTGCAGCGCCTCAACTACCGCTCCGACCGCATCGGCTTCACCGACGACGGCTACCAGCACCTCTTCGTGATGTCGGCCGAGGGCGGCCAGGCCCGACAGGTCACCACCGGCAACTGGAACCACAGCGCGGCCCGCTGGACGCCGGACAGCAAGGCGCTGCTCTTCAGCAGCCTGCGCACCCCGCAGTCCGAGGGTGCCTGGCGCCAGACCGAGATCTACCGCGCCGAGGTGGCGACCGGCACCATCACGGCACTCACGACGCGCAACGGCCCCGACAACAATCCCGTCCCTTCGCCCGATGGCCGGTACATCGCCTACACCGGCTACGATTCCACCGATGCGACGTGGAAGGACGCCGCCATCTACGTGATGAACGCCGACGGCTCGAACCCGCGCGCGCTCAACACGGCCCTCGACCGCTCGCCGGCGGGGATGATGTGGGCACCGGACGGCAGCGGCGTGTACTACAACGTCGAAAACGAGGGGTACCGCAACCTCTACTTCACGACGCTCGGCGGTGCGACGCGCCCGGTGACCACCGGCCGGCAGGTGCTCAGCGTCACCGACATGGACCGCCTCGGCAACATGGTCGGCATCCAGAGTTCCGAGCTGCAGCCGAATGACGTCGTGCGCTTCAACGTCCGCACGCCGGCCGCCATCACCCGCCTCACGCACGTGAACGACGACGTGCTCGCCGGCAAGCAGCTCGGGCGCACCGAGGAGGTCTGGCTCACCAGCGTGGACGGATTCCGCATCCAGGGCTGGATCGTCAAGCCCCCCGGATTCGACCCGGCAAGGAAGTACCCGCTGATGCTCGAGATCCACGGCGGACCGCACGCGATGTACAACGGCGCCTTCAACCTCGCGCGCCAGGACCACGTCGCGAACGGCTACGTGCTGCTCTACACCAACCCGCGCGGGTCCACCGGCTACGGCAGCGCGTTCGGCAACGCGATCAAGAATGCCTATCCCGGCAAGGACTTCGACGACCTGATGGCATCGGTGGACACCGTCATCAACCGCGGCTACATCGACACCCGGCGGATGTACGTGTTCGGCTGCTCCGGTGGTGGCGTGCTGACGTCGTGGATCGTCGGTCACACCACCCGCTTCGCGGCGGCCAGCGCCAACTGCCCGGTCACGGACTGGCTCAGCTTCGTCGGCACCACCGATGGCGCGAGCTGGTACCGCAACTTCGCGCAGCTGCCGTGGGACGACCCGTCGGAGCACCTGCGCCGCTCCCCGCTGATGTACGTCGGCAACGTGCGGACGCCGACGATGCTGATGACCGGTGTGCTCGACCTCCGCACCCCGATGCCGCAGACGGAGGAGTTCTACTCGGCGCTCAAGGTGATGAAGGTCCCCACCGCGATGATCCGCTTCAACGAGGAGTGGCACGGCACCTCGTCCAAGCCGTCGAACTGGATGCGCACGCAGCTCTACATGCGCAGCTGGTTCGACCGCTGGCCGGCCCTCACCACCTCCTCGCGCTGAGCCGGCATGGAGATCCGGTGCGGTGACTGCGCGGCGGCCCTGCCCGACGGTGCCACGCAGTGCCCGGCGTGCGGCCGCACGCTGGGCACCGCCCCGGCACGGGGAAGGCGCCCGGGGCTGCTGCTCTGGGCGGCCATTGCCGCGGCCGCGGAGGTGGCGCTCACGCTGGTGCTGATGCGCGGCTGCGGCTGACCCCCTGCACCAACGGCTGCCGGGCCGCCCGCTGACACCTCCGGGCCCGGATCGCGTAATATCCCTGCACCCTTCATCCATGGAGTCCCGATGTCCCGTACCGCCATCCGTCGCACGATCCTGTCCGCGGCGCTGGTCGTTCCGACGCTGGTGCTGGCCCAGAAGCCCACGGCGCAAGCGGTGTTCGACAAGCACGCGGCCGCCGTGGGCGGGGTGTCGGCCTTCCGCGGCATCACCGCGCGCACCGAGAGCGGCACGGCCGACATCACCTTCGCCGGCGTCAGCGCGGGCTACGAACGCAAGGTGGCCGCCGGCCGGATGCTGACCGTGATCGACATCGCCGGGTTCGGGCAGATCCTGTCCGGCTTCGACGGCACCACGTCATGGTCGATGAATCCGCAGGCCGGCGCCTCCAAGGGGGCCGCCGCCGAGTCGGCCGAGATCGCCGCCGCGCTGGCGCCGACCTCCGGGCTGTGGGAGAGTGGCAGCTACACCAGCGCGGACGTGCTCGATGCGGCGGACTTCGAGGGTGCGAAGGTGTGGCCGGTGAAGATCGTGACGCGCACCGGCCGCGCACGCACGGTGTACTACGACCAGACGTCCGGCCTCAAGGTCGGTGAGGTCGTCACCGGCGACGCTGGCGAGATGAAGGTCGCGTATGCCGACTACAAGCCGTTCGGCAGCGTGAAGATCGCCACCCGCGTCACCCAGGGCACGCCGCAGGGCGACGTGGTGCTGAACATCACCGCCGTGAAGTTCGACCCGATCGACGCCGCCGTGTTCGCCCTGCCCGATGCGGTGAAGGCGCTGCCGTAAGGCCGACGCCGCCGTGCACCGGTGCCGCTGCGGGGCAGGCCACCCGGCCTGCCCCGCAGTTCGTTTCCTGGCGCGAGGCGATGGCCCGCACGCGGCCGCGGTGCACCCCGCGCTCCATCACGAGCGGCGCCTCATCCCTGCGGCGCCGCGTCGATGCGCTCCAGTCGCCGCAGCGTGGGCGAGAGCACGGCCATCGACACCACCACCGCCAGCGTCGCCACGCCGCCGATCAGCACGCTGTTGACGGCACCGAAGAGCCGCGCGGTCAGGCCGCTCTCGAACGCCCCGATTTCATTGGCACTGCCGATGAAGATGGAGTTCACCGCCATCACACGCCCCATCAGGTGCGGCGGCGTGCGGGCCTGCAGCAACGTGGACCGGATCACCACGCTCACGCTGTCCACCGCCCCGCCCATCGCCAGCAGCGCGCAGCTCAGCCACACGTTGCGTGACAGGGCGAACCCGATGATGCTGAGCCCCCACGTGCCCACCGCCAGCAGCAGCGTGCGACCTGCGCGGGTCATCGGCGGCTGGTGCGCGATCAGCAGCGCCATCGTCACCGCGCCGACCGCCGGCGCGGCGCGCAGGTAGCCCAGCCACTCGGGCGACACGTGCAGCACGGTCTTCGTGAACACCGGCAGCAGCGCCGTGGCGCCCCCGAACAGCACCGCGAAGAGATCGAGCGACAGCGCCGCCAGCACCAGCCGGTCACGCAGCACGAAGCGCACCCCTTCGAGGATGCCCGCACCGGTGCGGCCCACCAGCGCGCGCTGCTGCGCCGTCGCGCCATCCGGCGCACGCACCAGCGACATCGCCCACCAGGCCAGCAGCAGCAGCGTGAACACCACCACGTACGTCACCAGCGCGCCGGCGAAGGCGAACAGCAGCCCGCCGATCGCAGGCCCGAGCACCGAGGCGAACTGCCAGATCGAGCTGCGCCAGGTGGCCGCATTCGCATACAGCGCCGGTGGCACGATCATCGTCCCCAGCGCCTGGCGCGCCGGCTGCAGGATCGCGCGTGACACGCCCGACACCGCCAGCACGGCGTAGATCGCGGCCGGCGAACTCCAGCGCGTGGCCCCGACCGTGACGCCGGCCACACCGGTGGCGTGCAGCGCGACCGTCATGCCGAGGAAGAGCGCGGCGCAGAGCACCAGCACGCAGATGCCGAGCAACGACAGCCAGCGGCGGTCGTGCCGGTCGGCCCAGTGCCCCGCCGGCAGCGAGAGCGCGAGGAACGGCAGCACCTCCGCCAGGCCGGCCAGCCCCAGGGCCAGCGGGTCGTTGGTGGCCGCGTAGAGCTGCCACGCCACCGCGATGCCCTGGATCTGCACCCCGATCGTCATCGCCATCAGGCTCACCACGAACCAGCGGAACGCGGGAACGCGCAGCGCGGCGTACGGGTCGTGGCGCTCGCCGTCCGGCGGTGTCAACACCGCCATGCGGCCGGGCTCAAGAGACGGTCGAACCGCGCAGCGTCTCGAGTCGATCCTCGACCAGCCCGATCAGCTCACGCATCCCGTCGGCATCGAAGATCATGCGCGCCCCGGCGGCGGCGTAGAGCTCCGGCAGCGGTCGCGTGCCGCCCAGGCGCAGCGCCGACTTGTAGCCCGCCAGCGCGCCGGCGGGATCGGTGAGGCTGCGCTTCCAGACCTGCAGCGCGCCCAGCTGGGCGATGCCGTACTCGATGTAGTAGAACGGCAGCTCGAAGATGTGGAGCTGGCGGTACCACCGCGCCGTGCGCTCGCGCTCGAGTCCTGACCAGTCCACCCCGTGCTCGAACCGCGCCCGCAGTGCCAGCCAGGCGGCGTCACGGGCATCGCGGTCATGCCCCTGGCCGCTGGTGTAGATCCAGCGCTGGAAGGCATCCACGCTCGCGATGTGCGGCAGCGCCAGCAGCACGTCCTCGAGGTGCGCCGCCTGCGCGCGACGGGCCTGGTCCGGCGTGTAGTAGCCCACCGGCAGCGCGAAGAGCGGTGCCGCCAGCAGCTCCATCGACATGCTCGCCAGCTCCGCGGCCTCCGACCCCGTGCCGCGCTGCCAGATCAGCTCCTGCCCCGAGGCCAGGTAGGCGTGGAAGCAGTGCCCCGCCTCGTGCACCAGCGTCGTCACGTCATCCGAGACGCCCACCGCGTTCATGAACACGAACGGCTGCTTCCGGTGGTGCAGCGTGGTGCAGTAACCACCGGGCGCCTTGTTCGGCCGGCTCTCGAGGTCGAGCAGCCCGTCGCGCGCCATGTCGGCGAACCGGGAGCCGAGTTCCGGGTCCAGCGCGGCGAAGATGCGGCTGCTGGCGGCCACGAAGTCCGTCGTGTCGCGGAACGGCCGCAGCGGTGCCAGGCCATCGGGATCGACCGCCAGGTCCCAGGGCCGCACCGAGTCCACGCCGAGCCGCTCGCGGCGGTAGGCATGCACACGCGCCGCGGCCGGCGTCACCACCTCGGCCACCGCGTCGTGGAAGCGCGCGACATCGTCGGCGGTGTAGTCGTAACGGTGCTTCGCGGCATACGAGAACGCCTGGAAATCGGCGAAGCCCGCCTCGCGCGCCACGTCCTGGCGCAACACGTACATCCGCTCGAACAGGTCCGACATCTCGTCGCGGTGCGAGAGATACGCCTCGGCACCGGCGCGGAAGGCGCGCTCGCGTGCGCTGCGCTCCTCCGACTCCAGCAGCGGCTGCAGCTGCGGGATGGTCAGCACCTTGCCGTCGATCGTGACACTCAGGCCACCGGCCAGCTTCTGGTAGGCGGCGCTCAGCTCCTCGACCTGCGCGAAGCGCGGCACGTTCGCCTCACGGAAGTTCGAGACCGTGGTGCGGAACTCGCGCAGCAGCGTGACCAGGTCGGCATCGTCGATGCCGGTGGCGAGCAGCAGGCGCGCCAGCCCCGTCTGCCGCTCCTCCGCGTTCGGCTGCACCTCGGTCACGAAGCGGAGGTAGCGCGCCTCGGCGGCGCTGTCCGCGGTGTTGCCGGTGTAGGCGATGAGCGACTGCGACGAGGCCTCGTTGACCAGCTCCTCCAGGAGCGACCACCGGCGCAGCCATTCGCGCGCCGTCTCCCGCGTGGGGGGCTCGGCGGCGAGGGCGTCGTAGTACGCGGCGATCTCCGGCCAGGTGGCGTCAGCCAGGTCGGCCGGGGACTGCGGTAGGGAGGGCGGCATCACGGCGGCGCGAGCGGAGGTGACACTGGGCTCAGGCGCATTCCTCCGCTCCGAGGCTCCTGCTGGCCGCAGCACCGTCGCCGCGCCTCACCGGCGCAAGCTACGGCACCTGACGTCAGCCGCGAACCCCTGCGCTGCCGACGGCGAGCCATGCCGGCGTGCAGGCCGCGGCATCGGCCAGCCGGCATCGCACATCCGCGGGCAACAACGCGGCCCCGCGCGCATCGGCCTCCTGCACCATTCGCAGCGCGCGCGTCTGCTGCGCGAACGCCTCGAGCAGGGCGGTCGCCGCACCCGGCACTTCCAGCGCCTGGCGCATCAGTCCCTCCAGCGACTGCTGCGCCGTCGCTCGAACGCTCCAGCCGGACTCGACTGCTACGACGTCGTTCGGCGCGCAGGCGAGGTCGCCGTCGCCGGAACTCCTGACTGTCTGCATCGGCAGTGCCACGTCTCGTTCTCCCTGCTGAGGCGCCCGTCCGTGTTGCCCGGAACCACGACGCCGAGTTATATGTTGGACTACAGTCAGTCGTGACCGGACCGAGACCCTGCCGCGGGGGTGCAACTCACGCGGGTGCAGCAACTTGGGTCTAACGGAAGGAGGCCCCGACGTGTCGCTCGCCTCACACGCAATCTTCCCCGCGCCGCCCGCGAGCGGAGCGGATCTCGTCGATCGCCACTGGGCCGTCGATGCCATGCCCGCGTCGCTGCGACTCGCGACGATCGCCGCGGCCGGCAGCGCGACGGTCCCGCTCGCTGACCCGGCGCTGCGCGAGGCCGCGCACACGCTCGCGACCGCCTACGAACTCGCGGCGCTCCTGGGACGGGACGCGCTGCGATCCGGTTCGCCCGCTGCCACTGCGACCCTCGAACGCGCCGCGCTGGCCGTGGGCGCGGAGCGGGCCAACCTGCTCCATCGCGCGCTCGGACCGTTCGCCGGCGCCGACGCCAAGGGCACCCTGCGTCATGCCGTCCGGCTCTGTGCGCTGGCGGCGGTCGCGGGTCCAACGTGCATCGCGCTCACGCGCACCTGGCTGCGCAGCGATCCGGTCGCGCAGCGCCTCGAGCAGGCGGAACGCGAGACGCAGGGCGCGCAGCATCAGGCGGCGCGCGCCGCGGCGAAACTGTGGATCATATGGCGACAGCTCCTCCTGCATCCGGATCCGGCTCAGCTGGAGCAGCTCGTGGCCGACCTCGCCGCGCTGCGCGAGCAGCGGAGCGGTGTGACGGACCTCTCGCCGAGCACCAACGAGGCTGAGCTCCGACTCCGATTCCAGGACTTCGTGCGCGAGCGGCTCGCCGATGCGGCCGGCCTGCTGGCCATCGGACTGCGCGGTCGCACCGACCCGCACGCCGTCGCCCTCGAGCTCTCGGCCCAGTGCACCGCCGCGCGCTCTGCGTCCACCGGTGACCCGAACCTCGACCTCCTTGCCGCCTGGCTCGAGCTCGCTGCCCTCACCACGCTGGCGCCGCAGCTGCGCATCCCGCGCTGACGGCAGCCCGCCCGGGAGCAGGATGAGGTGCGGTTCGTGTGGTGGCTGTGGCGCTGACATCAGGGATGATCCTCACCGGCGTTCGTCGTTCCCGCATTCCTGCCCGCGACCAGCGCCGGTCGTGTGCTCCACCAAGCGTACACGCGGCACCAGCAGGTATCAATCCCGAAGAAAGTCCACGTAAGTTGTTGTGGGAATTGTGGATACGTTATCCACGGCGGTGTGGACAAACGCCCCAAGTGCTGTCACGACAAGCAGCTTCGTGCCGTCGCGGATGTGGAAATCACGGCCACCGACTTGCAGTGGTGCCCCGCATCGCTGGATTCACCCTCCCGGTCGGTGCATACTGGCGCAGACCTCCCACCTGCGGCACCGCGCGATGACCACGCTGGAACTCCCCACGGCTTCCACTCCGGTCCCGGCCTTCCTGGTCACGCGCTTCGCGCGGGGACGCCTCAGCCTCTGGATCCTGCTGAGCGCGATCGCCGCCGTGCTCGACCCCGCGCTGCTGCGCGACCTGCCCCGCTGGGTGTTCGCGATCTGGGCGTCGTGGATCGCCATCAGCGCGCTGCTCGTCATCGCGCTCGAATACGTGCTGCCGCCGGTGCGGCGGCACTGGCTCGACGCACTGCAGGCGTGCATCGACATCCCGGTGATCGTGCTGATCACCGTGTACGCCGGCGCCACGACCTACCTGCTCGCACCCTGCCTCGCCATCCCGGTGGCGTCGGCCACGGGGTGGCTGCCGAAACGTCCGGCGCTGAGTGTCGCCGCCGCCGCCGAGCTGGCAATGCTGGTCGTGATCATGCTCACCGCCGCGGGCGTGGCGACGCCGCAGCCCACCGGCGCGGCACGCCTCGCCGACGCGCCGCGCAGCTTCCTCGTGATGGTCCTCGCGCTGCAGGCGGCGTCGCTCGCCGTCATCGCCTACCTGCAGTTCTCGGCGGTGCGCGTCGCGCGTGACCGCCGCGACCGCTGGCAGCGGCTGTTCGACGGCGCCCCCGACTCGATCTTCGTGCTCGACCGGAATGCCAATGTCGTGCGCATGAACGCGGCCGCGCGGCGCATCACCGGCTTCACCGATGCCGAGATGCGCGCGGGCCAGGTGTCGCGGTTCACGGCCGTCGAGGACCGCGATCGCGCGATGACGCAGGTGAACCGCGCGCTCGCCGGCGAGAACTCGTCGTATGAGGCGCGTGGCGTGCGGGCCGACGGCTCGCTCGCGAACGTGCTCGTCTCGAACGCCCCGCTGGTGGAGGACGGGGCGATCACCGGCGTGCTCAGCATCGTGCACGACATCACCGACATCCGCCGCGCCGAGGAGGAACGCCGGCAGATGGAGCAGTCGCTGGACCAGCACCGCCGGCTGCTGCAGAGCATCGTCTCGACCGTGCCCACGTACCTGTACGTGCTCGACTTCCGCATGCACCGCGTGACGTTCGCGAACGACGCGCTCCTCCAGATGCTCGGCAAGTCGCTGGAGCAGATCTCCACGATGTCGCGCGACGGGCTGCTGGGCATGTACCACCCCGAGGACGTGGACACCATGCGCCGCGGCGCCGATGCGATGCGCACCGGCAGCGACATGAAGCTGGAGATGACGTACCGCCTCATGGGAGGCGACGGGGAGTGGCGGTGGCTCAGTGACTGCGTGACCGTCTTCGAACGCGACGCCGACGGCACCGTCACGCGCCTGCTCGGCTCGGCGATCGACATCACGGAGCAGAAGCGGGTGAGCGCCCAGCTCCGGTTCAGCGATGAGCTGTACCGCACGCTGATCGAGAACTACCCCGGCGGCGCCGTGCTGCTCTTCGACGGTGATGCACGCCTGCTGCTCGCTGCCGGCCGCGGGCTGAAGGAGGCCGGCCTCGACGAGTCGGGGTTGATCGGCGCGCCGTTCGGGCAGGGGCTGGACCAGCACACCGCCTCGCTCGTGCAGCGCCGCTGCCGGGCCGCCCTGCGCGGCACCGAGCAGCAGTTCGAGCTGCGCCTCGGCGAAAAGACGTATGACGTGCGCGCAGTGCCGGTGCGCGACGCCGACGGCACCATCCGCTTCGGCATGGCCCTGACGCTCGATGTCACCGAGCGCCGGCGGCTGGAGGCCGATGTGCGCCAGTCGCAGAAGATGGAGGCCGTCGGCACGCTGGCCGGCGGCATCGCCCACGACTTCAACAACATCCTCGCCTCCGTGATCGGCTACGCGGAGCTGGCGATGCTCGATGCCGAGTCCGACGAGCTGCAGGCCGACCTGCGGCAGGTGCTCACCGCCGCGGCGCGCGGCCGCCAGATGGTGCAGCGCATCCTGGCGTTCAGCCGCCGCAGCGGCGAGGAACTCCACCCGGTGGAGCTGGAGCCCATCGTCTCCGAGACGCTCCGGCTGCTCCTCCCCACGCTGCCCCCCGGCGTCACGATCGACTTCCACGACGAGGAGCGCGTGCCGGCGGTGCTGGGTGATGCCGGCCAGCTCCACCAGGTGGTCCTGAACCTCTGCGGCAACGCGATCTACGCGATGCGTGCCACCGGCGGCACGCTCACCGTGCGGCTCCTCCGCAGCGACCTGCTCGGCCAGCCGTACCTGCGCCTCGAGATCGCGGACACGGGCACCGGCATGAGCCCGGAGGTGCTGGAGCGGGCGCTCGACCCGTTCTTCACGACGAAGCCCCCCGACGAGGGCACCGGCATGGGCCTGGCCATGGTGCACGGCATCGTGACGGGCATGGGCGGCATCCTCAGGCTCGAATCGGAGGCCGGCAAGGGCACAGTGGCCATCGTGGACCTCCCGGCCGACCTGGGGCGCCCCACGCCGACCGCGAGCCTCGGCGTCGCCGACACGATCCCGCGCGGCCTCGAGCGCATCATGGTGGTGGACGACGAGCCTGCCGTCGCTGCGTTCCTCTCCAACGCGCTGGCCCGCTTCGGCTACCGCACGAGTGCCTTCACCAGCGCCGACGCGGCGATGGCGCAGCTCGCCGACCCGCAGGAGCACTACGACCTGCTGATCACCGACATGACGATGCCGCAGATCTCCGGCGAGGACCTCCTGCGCGAGGTCCGGCGCACCCACCCGAACCTTCCGGTGGTGGTCTGCACGGGCTTCAGCGCCAGCATGACGCCGGAGCGCGCCTACGAACTCGGCGCCGCCGGCTACCTCACCAAGCCGCTGTCGGTCAACGAGCTCGCGTTGCAGGTCCGTCGGATCCTCGACCTCGACACCGCCGCATCACGCTGACGTGGGGTCTGGCGAACAGCAAGAGCAACAGGCAGAGCAACCGGCAGAGCAACCGCCAGAGCAACAGCTTTGACGCAAAGGCGCAAAGGGGCGCCAAGGACGCAAAGCACAGCGGGACGCCGCGGTCGGCGATGCATGCCATCGTCGAGCGCAGGCGACGGGAACGAATTGAAGGGAAGAGCAACAGCGACAGCAACGGCGACAGCAACGGCGACAGCAACGGCGACAGCGACGGCAGGGCGACTGAACTGGTGCCGGAGTTGCACTTGCAGTTCACCTGCAGACCGATACCCCGGGTTGCTCGGAGCCGTGCGGCACACACGGAACTCTTTGCGTCCTTCGCCCCCTTTGTGGCCTTTGCGCTGAGCTGTTGTCGTGGTCGTGGCCGGTGCCGGCAGAAACGACGAAGGGGGCGCGTCCGAGTGGACGCGCCCCCTTCTGTCGTGCGACCGATTCCTTACGGGCGGATCGGCTTCAGTTCCGTGCGGCGGTTCAGCGCGCGACCGGCGCGGGTCCGGTTGTCGGCGCGCGGCTCGCTCGGGCCGTAGCCCTTCGTCTCGAGACGCGAGGCGTCGATGCCGGCGGCAACCAGCAGGCGCTTGACCGAGGCTGCGCGAGCCGCCGAGAGGCGGGTGTTCGCGCGGGCCGAGCCGGTGTTGTCGGTGTGGCCACCAACCTCGACACGGACCGTCGGCGAGGCCTTCAGCATGTCGGCGGCACGCAGCAGCACGGTCCGCGAGGCGGGCGTGAGAGCGGCGGAACCGGTGCGGAAGTTCACACCTTCGAGGACCAGGGTCTTGGCGGTGTCGAGCACCGAGTTGACGACCGGGCAACCCGTGGCATCCACGCGGGTGCCAGCCGGGGTGCTCGCGCAGCGGTCGGCGTCATCCATCACGCCGTCGCCGTCCGAGTCCTTCGGGACCGGGCAACCCTGAGCTGTGACCTGCGTGCCACGCGGCGTGTTCGGGCAGCGGTCGCTGGCATCCGCCACGCCGTCGCCGTCGCTGTCGATCGGGCAACCAGTGGCATCCACGCGCACACCAGCCGGCGTGTTCGCGCACTTGTCCTGGTAGTCCGCGACGCCGTCCTTGTCGCTGTCGACCGGGCAGCCAGTGCTGTCCACCGTCACGCCAGCCGGCGTGTTGGCGCACTTGTCCTGGAAGTCCGCGACACCATCACGGTCGCTGTCGAGCGGGCAGCCGGTCGCGTCGACACGCACACCTGCCGGCGTGCTCGCGCACTTGTCGTTCTTGTCGGCCACACCGTCGCCGTCAGCATCATGCGGCTTGGTGTTGAACAGGTAGCTGACGCCGAACTGGCCGCCGATGTTCGTGCTGCGCTTGTTGTTGAACAGGCGGTTCGTGCCGTTGTCGAACTGCGAGCCGTCCACCGTGACCGCGGCGCGGAACGCGACGTTGTCGGTCAGGCCGAGGCGCGCGCCGATCAGCGAGGCCCAGCTGTACTCATTGAACTTCTTCACGGTCTGAGCGGTGTTGGAACCAGCCGGCGAGTTGGGTTCCAGCCACCGCTGCTCATTGCGGACAGCGCCAAGTCCGAGGAGGAGCTCAACCTGCTCCTGCACCGGAATCGAGAAAACACCGCGGAGATGAATCGGCGTGTACGACGACAGCGAGCGCGTCGCCACAGGGACATTGGTCACGCGGCCGTTCGCGGACGAGAGCTCGGTCTCGACGGCGAAGTTCCGGTGCAAGTACAGGCCGAGCAGGCCGGTCGGCGAGGTCACGGACGAGAAGCTCTTGATGCCGACGTCCGACACGCGGACTCCGGCATTGACTTCGACCGTACCAGCCTGGGGCGTCTGCGCAAACAGCGGCGCTGCGCTGATCGCAAGCGCGAACAGCGAGCCCGCCGAGCGCAGGCGAACAGATAGCGTCATGCCACCTCCGAAGGGGTGTTAAGTGCGAGGGAGCTGCAGAGATTCCGGAATAGTCGCCCACCAGAGCCGATTGCGCTAGCGGTCCGGAACTTATTGGTACCGCAAGGGATGGGCCCGAACGCAGGCTGTTCTCCCGCATGCGGCGCACACCACCGTACTGCACGCCGGACTTCTGCTGCGTCCGGATCGAGCGGTCACCCGTGCACGAGTGACCGAGCACTGCACAAACTGTCGAGCTCGCCTGTGCACGAGGCACCGGTTGCTACACCACGCACGGCGCCACGTTTCACTGCCGTGCCCCTGGAAGTATCGGCTCGGAAGTCTCGGATCATCATCGCCAGTCCGGATGACGACCCGCATCGCCACGCGTCACACCACCCGTCCCGTCCCGCGCACCCAACCGACGCGGATGGCCGTCGCCGCAAGGAGCATCACACCCGTCACCATCCACGGCCCCACCGCGGCACCCTCCGCACGCGCCGCCCCGAGCAGCATCACGGCCAGCACCCACCCGGCGATACACAGGAGGTGCGCGACCACTTTCTGCTGCACCAGGACATGCACGGCCAGTGATGCGATCATCCAGCCGACGAATGGTGCCAGCACGCCCGCGACGACCCGCGCCGACAGCCACGCCACGTCGGGCACCACGCCGGCACCAAGGCCGGCACCGACCGCCGCGGCCACCGCCAGCAGTCCGACCACCACGCCCTGCGCCGCGACGACGCCGGCGACGCGACCGGCGATGAGCGCGCCGTCCGCCACCGGCAGCACGTCGAAGAACGCGGCCGACCGATCCTCGCGCTCCCTCCACACGAGCTCGCCAGCGTAGATCGTCGCCAGCAGGATCAGGAACAGTCGGGCATGGAGAGTCACAGCCGAGTACGCCAGCAGCGTCACGTCGGCGGCCGAAGGGGCGGAGACTTGCCGCCCGTCGAGCCAGGCGTGGACGCCGACATTCACCGCCCCAAGCAGGCTCAGCACACGCCAGCCGGCATCCCGCAGCATCCAGGCGGCTCCGTGCCGCGCCGTACCGAGTGCAGCGCGCCACGCGGGCAACGGCGCCATGGCTCGCATCGGCTGCACCAGCGGCGGTGCATCACCGATGGGCGGCTGCGGGGCACCGTCTGGGACGAGGCGCGGCCTGGGCAGCTCGTCGCCGGCGAGGAGCGCACGCAGCGCCACCAGCCCGCCCAGCGTCACCCACAGCCCCCGCGAGAGCACCAGGCCCAGCGTCACGGGCATCCCCCGCGCCACCCGCTCGGCGTCGGACCAGCCCAACGTGGCCTGCAGCAACGGGGCGCTGCCGAACGGGTCCAGCAGCACCGGCAGCAGGCCCGACCGTCCCGCCGTCACCACGTCCACCGCGCCGCTCCAGAACCAGATCAGCACCAGCCCCAATCCGACCAGCACCCAGAGCCGGCCCGACAGCACGCCGACGCCGAACTGCAGCAGGCCGACGGCGAGCATCGTGGGCAGCACCACCATCACGAACGGCGGCAGGCTGGCCGTCATCGCCTGCGACAGCGTCCCGCCACCGCCCACCGCCCCGGCGACCAGACCGACGGGAATCGCGCTGTAGACCAGGCCGAGCACGCCAAGTGCCGCGAGCAGCTTGCCGGTGAGGTATTCGCGCCGCGAGAGTGGCGTCACCGCCAGCAGTTCCGCCACCCGGTCGTGCCGGTCCCGCAGGACGACGGTCGCGGCCACCATCGTCGTGATCACCTGTCCGAAGGCCGTGAGCGCCGAGCTGGCGAGCATCATCGACCAGGCAGCATCCCGCGGCACGCTGCCGCGCCCGCGCACGAGTTCCACCGGCCCGGCCGCCGCGAATGCCGCGGCGAGCAGTCCCAGCACCAGCGCATAGAGCACCGTGAGCGGCTCGCGACGCTGCACGCGCCACTCCAGCCGCAGCACCGCCGCGATGCGCTGCCACGTGGTGGTGCCGGCCGTCATCGCGCCGTCGCCTCGGCGAACACGTCGTCGAGGGTGGGCACCGCCGTGGTGAAGCGTGGGTCCGGTGGCGCGTCGGCCAGCACGGTCACCTCCATCGCGCCACTCACCAGGAACTCGCGGATCACGCGCATGGTGGCGCGGGCGGCGATGCCGTCGGCCCGGGGCAACCGCGCACGATGGATGCGCCCCGCCAGTGCCGCGGCGAGCTGCGCCGGTGGCCCCTCCCGCACGATGCGACCCGCGTGCAGCACCACCGCCGTGTGGCAGAGCGCCTCCACGTCGGCCACCAGGTGCGTGGACAGCAGCACCGCCCGATCGGCGGCGAGCTCGATCAGCAGGTCGTGGATCCGGTGCCGTTCCGACGGGTCGAGCGCCACGGTCGGTTCATCCACGATCAGCACGTCGGGCGCCCCGATCAGTGCCACCGCGATGCCAAGCTGCTGCCGCATGCCGCCCGAGAGCGCGCGTACGGCACGGTCACGGTCGGCAGTGAGGTTGACACGGTCCAGCATCCCGCGCACCGCCTCGCGGCGCGCCGACGGGTCACCGAAGCCCTTGAGCAGGGCGAAGTGATCGAGCAGCTCGGCGCTGGTGAGCGCCGGCGGGAATCCGAACTCCTGCGGGAGATAGCCGATGTGCGCCCGCGCGCGCGCCGGCTCGGCCAGTGCGTCGATCCCCGCCACCACGACGCCACCACTCGCGGGGCGCTGCAGCGTGGCGAGCACGCGGAGCAGGGTGGACTTGCCGGCGCCGTTGGGCCCGAGCAGTCCCGTCACCTCGCCGCGGGGGACGCGCAGGCTCACGCCGTCGAGCGCGCGCACGCCGCCGGCGTACGTGACGGCGATGTCCCGCGCGGCGAGCATCGCGGCGCGCGGCGCGTCGTCAGTCGTCGTCGTCGTCCCGGTTCGTCCCCAGCACGAAGTGCATGATGCCGGCCGTGACGCTCACCACCAGCGAGCCGATGATGGCCGGCAGGATCCCGTCGACATGGAACCCGAAGCCAAGGCGCGCCGACAGGAACGAGGTGAGCAGCAGCATCAACCCGTTGATCACCAGCAGGAACAGGCCGAGCGTCAGGAGCACGACCGGGAACGAGAGGAGCTTGAGGATCGGCCGTACGATCACGTTCACGGTGCCGAAGACGAGGGCCACGCCGAGCAGCGCGGCGTAGTTGTCGCCGGTGAAGGAGATGCCGGGCACGAACCGCGTGGCCACCCAGAGGGCGGCGGCGGTGACGAGGAGGCGCAGCAGCAGCGTCACGGGGCGGGTCCGGAGCGGGAGGGATAATCGGCGCGCGCGCCCGGGCGGGCGCCGGCACGTACCGTCGGGGGCAAGCTACGCGCCCGTCGTGCGGCCGCGCAGCCCTGCGCGGCGCATCACGGCGTGGCGAGCGTGCCCAGGAACTCGCGCAGCGTCTCGCCCCAGATGGCGGGCAGCGAGTGCGTGCCATGCCCGCGGGTGCGTTCCGATACTGGCAGCAGGATGAAGCGCGCCTGCGGCATGCGTGCATCCAGCCGTTCCGCCATCCGCAGCTCCGGCGGGTTCACCTCGTCGTCCTCGGAATTGATGTGCAGCACCGGTACCCGGATGGTGGCCAGGTGCGGCGACGGGTCATAGTCGCTGCTGGCGTCGAACTGGTAGAGGAAGTCGTTGGCATCGGTGGCGGCGAGGCGGCCGTCGATGTAGGCGCGGATCACGCTGTCGGCGGCATCGCGGGTGGGGGCCTGACGCTGCTGCAGGAGCGGCGCCGTGCCCATGATCCAGAGGATCTCCATCGCCCCGCGAAGTCCCGCGCGCGGCGGCGCCGTGTACTCGCCGCCCTTCCACTCCGGGTCCTGCCGGATGGCATCCATCGCCAGGGTGCGCAGCATGCGGTTGCGGCCGGCGATCTGCGTCGGCACGCACGCCATCGGCGCCAGCGCGTCGGCGAAGCCGGGATACATCCAGCCCCAGGTGAAGGCGTGCATGCACCCCATCGACGTGCCGACGATGACGCGCAGGTGCGTGACCTGGAGCGCCTCGGTGAGCAGCCGCTGCTGGGCCGTGACCATGTCACGGTACCCGTACCGCGGGAAGCGCATGCGCATCCCGTCGCTGGGCTTCGACGAGCCGCCGTGCCCGATGCCGTCGGGGAGCACGATGTAGTAGCGCGAGGAGTCGAGGGGCTGGCCGGGCCCGAAGAGCCCACCGGCGTAGGTGGGGGAGAGGAACCCGCGCCCCGAGCCACCGGTGCCGTGCAGCACGAGCACCGCATTGCGGACCGTGCCGTCACTCCCGCGCCGCGGCGTGCCGAGCGTGGTGTAGTGGATGCGCAGCGAATCCAGCCGGCCGCCGGCGGTGAAGGCGACGTTGCGGAGCCAGGCATCGCCCTGGCGCCCGACCTGCGCCCAGGGATTGGCACCGACGGGCTGCGCGACGGCAACGGCGTTGCCGAGGGAGAGCAACAGTGCGGTACGCCGAAACGAACGGAACACGGTGAGCCTCGCGGTGGGAGCGTGGCACTCCGGCCGCGTCAGGAGGCGACCGCTGCGCTCGCCTCCCGGGCTGCCGTGTGCCGGTCGAGAACCTGACGCACCATCGCCAGCAGTTCCTGCGGTGTGAATGGTTTCTGCAGGAAGACACTGGCCGAGGGGTCGTCACTCGCGTTGGGAAAGCTGCCCGCGGTGTAGCCGGAAACGAAGAGCACGGCGGCGGAGGGCAGGTACTGCCGGGCCAGTTCGACCATCTCCTTCCCGCCCATCTCCGGCATGACCACGTCGGAGACGATCAGGTCGATCGAGTCACGCTCCCGGCGTGCCACCTGCAGGCCGTCACGTCCGTTGGTGGCTTCGAGCACGCGGTAGCCGGCGGCACGCAGTGCGCGCGCGGCGACGGCACGCACCTGCGGCTCGTCCTCCACCAGCAGCAGCGTCTCGCTCCCGCTGGCCACCACGGCCGGCGTGATGACAGGCTGCCGTTCCGTGCGCGCCGGAAGCGGCCCCTCGTAGCGCGGCAGCAGGATGAACACGGAGGTGCCGCGGGCCGGTGCGGACTCGATCCAGATCACGCCGTGATGCTGCCGGATGATGCCGTAGCACATCGCCAGCCCGAGCCCCGTGCCCTGCCCCACCGGCTTGGTGGTGTAGAACGGCTCGAAGACATGCGCGAGGGTCTCCTCGTCCATGCCGGAGCCGGTGTCGCTGATCACGATCTCGACGTAGTCACCCGCCGGCATGGGGCGCGGCAGCACGATCGCGCCGTCCCGGAGCGTGCGGTTCGCGGTGCGGATCGACAGGCGGCCGCCGCTGGGCATCGCGTCGCGCGCGTTGACGGTCACGTTCACCAGCACCTGCTCGAGCTGCGGGCCATCAGCACGGACATGCCAGAGGTTCTCGCCGAGCGAGACGCGCAGCGCGACATCGGGGCCGACGAGGCGGGAGAGCATGCGCTCCATCGTCGAGACGCGGTCGTTCAGCTCGATCGGCTGCTGCGAGACGGGCTGGCGCCGCGCGAAGGCGAGGAGCTGGCGCGTGAGCTGGGTGGCGCGTTCACCGGCCAGCTGCACGTCGGCGAGGTCGGCCTGCACCTCGTGGTCGGGGGGCAGGCACTCCCGCGCCACCGACGCGCTGCTGAGGATGGCGGTGAGCAGGTTGTTGAAGTCGTGTGCGATGCCGCCGGCGAGCCGTCCCACGGTGTCGAGGCGCTGGGCCTGCTGCAGCTGCTGCTCGAGTTTCCGCCGCTCGGTCACGTCGCGCGCGACGATCACGCCGCCGACCACGGCGGCGCCGTCGCGGATGGGGCGCGCGCTGACGTCGAAATACTCGGGCGCCGTGTCCAGCAGCTCGACCGAGGCCTCGAACACCTGGTCCTCGCCCGCGAGCAGCCCGGCGATGCGCTGCGGCCAGTCGTCGGTGGCACCACCGGGCATGGCATCGACCACGGGCATGCCGATGGCCGGAGCGTCCTTGCCGTGGCGACGCACGAAGGCCTCGAAGGCAGGGTTCCACGCCGAGAGCCGACCGTCGGCGCGGATCACGGACACGAGGTCCGGCACGGCGGCGAGCGCCGAGACGAGGCTGGCCCCGGAGGCACGCGCCATCCGCTCGGACTCCAGCTGGTTCGCGGCGGCACGGCGCACGAGTTCCTGCTCGTCCTCGAGCATCGCCAGTGCCGTCCCGATGCCCAGCGACGCCATGAGGAGCGCCCAGACCATGGGCACGGCCTGCACGAGGCCGGCACTGACGGGCGTGGGGCTCGCGACCACGAACACGACGAGGGCACTGTGGACGCCGAGTGCCACGAGTGTGCCGAGCACCCAGCGGATGCCGAGCGTGAGCGCGGCGCGGCGCGCCTGCCAGATGAGGGCCGCCGACACGACACAGGCCACGCCCTTCCAGCCTGCCATCAGGCCGACACGCACGAAGACGCGGAACGACACCTGCGCTGCCGCCGAGCCGCCGCCGAGCGCGAACGCGGGTACGAGGGCGACGAGGGCCGCCGCCGGCAGGACCAGCGTCCACCGGCGGCCGAGCGCCGTGGGCCCGCGCAGCAGCGAGATCGCACCCAGCACCAGCAGCACGCCGTACAGCAGCCCGCCCGTCTGTGCCCCCCACGTCACGATGTCCGGCCACGGCAGGGCATGCACCGCGCCGCCACTGGCACGGTCGACAGCACGGAGCCAGAGCGCCACCATGCCGAACGACAGGTGTGCGGCCTCGGCCAGCCACGCCGCGGCCCAGAATCGCAGGAACGGGCGCGGATAGTATCGACCGAGCACATACAGCGCGCAGGCGAGCAGCAGCGCCATCGCGGCCTGTGTCGCGACGGCAGAGTACAGCGCGAAGGGAGAGAGGCCCATGACCGTGAGTCGAGGTACGCCGCACCGTACAGGGTGCCGGCGATCACCGGAACAGCTGCGCACAACGTACCACACACGCGACCCGGAACTCTTAGTGCGCACTCATCCGCAATTGCCGGATTCCGTCCGGGATGCGACTGTTGAGGCATGATGATCATCTACGAAGTCACGACCGACGTGCAGCCGGACCACATCGAGGCCTACGAGCGCTACATGCGGGAACGCCACATTCCCGACGTGATGGCCACCGGCTGCTTCGTGAGCGCCACGCTCACGCACTCCATCCCCGGGCGCTACCGCGTGGCCTACCTGGCCAGGAACATGGACGTCCTCGACGAGTACCTCGGCGCGCATTCCGAGCAGTTCCGGGATGATTTCGCGGCGGAGCTTGGCAGCAACGTGCGCGTCTCGCGCGAGGTCTGGGCCGAGATGCACCGCTGGACTGCGGGCGGCGACGCCAGTCCCTGAGACGGGCGCCGCCGGGAGCGCCACGGCCCACCACTTCCGGAACACCTGACAGACATCGGGTAGGACGCGAGATTGCGGGACACCGGCAACGCGCCGGCGCCACGCCTTCATCCGCACCCAATCCAGCCCATGCGCCTGTCCAGACTCATCGCCGGCCTGCTGATCCTCGCAGCCGCTCCCGCGCTGCGTGCGCAGACCGCACCGGCGCCGGAGATCGGGATCCTCCTGCCGGCCAACAACGCCCGTGTCACCAGCCCGGTGACGGTCCGCTTCCGCCTCGCGAACTATGGCGTGGCTCCGGCCGGCACGAACATGGAGCGCACGGGGCACTTCCACATCCTCATCGACCGCGAGGCCGGCGCGCCGGGTACCGTGATCCCCGCCGACAGCCTGCATGTGCACTACGGCAAGGGACAGATCGAGGTGAGTGTGCCGATGACACCCGGCCGTCACGTGCTCCGCGCCGTGCTCGGCGACTACCAGCACAAGGTGATCGGCCCCGAGCTCGTCTCGGCGCCGGTGACCGTCACCGTCCGCGCCCCGCGCTGACCGGCGGCATCAGGATCGCGCCCTCGAGCCGCAGCGAGGCATCACGCGGCGCCTGCAGGGTCTCCTGCACGGCGCCGCGACTCATGGCGATGGCCGAGACACCGGCATCGAACGCATCCTCCGACCCGCACATCAGCGCACACAGGTCCCGCGCCTGCTCCGGGAAGTGCCGTGCGAGGTGCGCCGCGCGGGCCGTGCCACTGCGCTTGACCACCGCGCCCGTGAAGCACCGCGGATAGATCTCGGCCACGGTGTGCGTGCCGGCCGGATCGAAGGGCCACACCGACCAGCCGGCCGTGCGGAGCGTCAGCAGCATCGGCATCCCGCGAATCGAGCCGGTCCCCACCGAACCCGCCCCACCGATCTGGAACACCGACCTGGCGCCGGGGACCTGCCGTCGCTCGCAGTCGCGCAGCCCATCCGGCGCGGCGTGCGGGCGCGGACGCCCGGGGCGCCCCCAGAACGGTGGCGCGCAGTCTCGCAGCCAGCGCTCACCGTCATCCCGCACGGCGGCCCACTGCGCCGGCCCGTCGCGCCACCCGCGCTCCGCCGCGAACCAGGCCGGGAAGGCGAACGCGAAGTCCAGCCCCACCACGCATGGGGCGGACTCCAAGCGCCGGTCGAGCAGAAACTGCAGCACGGCCGCACGGCTTCCGGGTGGGTACAGTGCGTGCAAGACGCCACCGGTGGCGCGGGCCACCCAGATGTGCTGCGCGGCGCCGGTCGCGGCGCCGGACCAGTCCACGGCGATGCACTCCATCGCCGGCCCCGGCCCGCGCGGCGGCTCAGCGGCGACGCTTGCCGGTGAGCGCGCCGAGCAGCGTGCGGGTGAGCGTGCCGGCGACGGCAACGGCGATCGAGCGACCCACGGGGGACTTGAGGAACGACCCCAGCGCCCCCGGCTCCTCGCGCGCACCGGCGGCGCGCGTGGGGCGTGCCGCCTCCGCCGCGGCGGCCTCCTCGGCCTCGACCTTCTCGCTCGCGGCATGCCGTGCCTCGAGCACCTCGCGCGCCGATTCCCGGTCCACTGCCGTGGCGTACTTCTTCGCCTGCGGCGTGAGCAGCCGCGGCGCCACTTCCTCCGGCGTGAGGGGGCCCATGCGCGAGGCCGGTGGCACCATGTGGCAGGCGAACGGCAGCG
Organism: Gemmatimonadaceae bacterium; assembly: GCA_020851035.1. Lineage (NCBI taxonomy): Bacteria > Pseudomonadati > Gemmatimonadota > Gemmatimonadia > Gemmatimonadales > Gemmatimonadaceae > Gemmatimonadaceae bacterium. Next base: position 51,041 of record JADZDM010000023.1, read on the forward strand.
TGGGCGTGCCGCTCACCGTGAGGGTCGAGACGATCGCCTGGCCCGTGGCCAGTGAGGTGAGCGTGGCCTCGATGTCGTAGAACTCCGTCTTCGGGATCGTGCGCGCGGTGGCACGGAGCTGCTTCTCGTCGTCGGGCGTGAACGCGCGGAGGGCGTGCTGCACCCGGCTGCCGAGCTGCCCCAGCACCGAGACCGGGATGTCGCGCGGGTGCTGGGTGATGAAGAACACGCCCACGCCCTTGGAGCGGATCAGGCGCGTGACCTTCTCGATCTCGTCGCGCATCGCCTCGCTGGCGTCGTCGAAGAGCAGGTGTGCCTCGTCGAGGAAGAAGACCAGCTTCGGCTTGGCCACCTCGCCCACCTCGGGCAGCGTCGCGTACAACTCGGCGAGCATCCAGAGCATGAACGTGGAGAAGAGCGCCGGCTTGTCCTGGACGTCACTCAGCGCGAGCACCGAGACCAGCCCGCGGCCATCGCGCTCGACGGAGAAGAGGTCATCGAGGTCGAAGGCCGGCTCACCGAAGAACCGGTCGGCACCCTGCTGCTCGAGCCCGATGATGTTGCGGAGCAGCACGCCGACGGTCGCCTTCGACATGTTGCCGTAGTCCTTCAGGTCGGCCGCGCCATCCTCGGTGAGGTACTGCAGCACCTCACGCAGGTCACTCAGGTCGAGCAGCAGCAGGCCCTTGTCGTCGCAATACTTGAACACGAGCGAGAGCACGCTGGACTGCGTCTCGTTGAGGCCCAGCACCTTCGACATCAGCAGCGGTCCGAAGCTCGAGACCGTGGCGCGGAGCTGGCCGCCGGTGGTGCCGGTGAGCGACAGCAGCTCGACGGGAAAGCCGGTCGCCGTCCACGCGTGGCCTGTCGCCGCGGCGCGCTCATCGATCTTCGGGTGCGGCGTGCCCGCGACCGCGATGCCGGCGACGTCGCCCTTCACGTCCGCCAGGAACACCGGTACCCCCAACGCCGAGAGCTGCTCGGCCATGAGCTGCAGCGTCTTGGTCTTGCCGGTGCCGGTCGCGCCGGCGATCAGGCCGTGCCGCGTCATCATGGAGAGCGGCAGGCGCACCAGCGGCTGCGGGTCGATGGCACCCTCGTGCACCACGGCGCCGAGCGTGATGCCCGGCACGTCGGTCGGGAAGGCGGACTTGGCGGCGGCGATCAGGGCGTCGTTCATGGCGTGGACGCGGGAGCGGTGGACGGGGATGGGGGCGTTCGGGGCGTGAATGATACCGGAAACCCCGGTGCCACGCGCTCCCGGCCACCACTGCCGATGGCCCGCGGGCGGGTCGCCGATACGACCGCAGCGCGACGAGACGGCGCCCGCGGCTGCGCGCACGGCACTTGCTTTTTTCGCCGTCGCCAGCGCGGCCGGACCACCGCCGCGATGTCCCCGCCTGCACGCCCTGCGCCCATCCCCGCCCTGCAATGCGCCTCTCAGCCACCATCACCCGCGGTGTTCGCGAACCCGCGGCCCGGAAGATCCTGACGGCAACTGTTGCCGTGACGGTACTTTCTGCCTGCTCCGGCGGCTCGAAGAAGTCGGTGACGCGCGTGGTGGAACCACCGGTCGAGGCGGTCGCCCTGACCGTGGCGGGAAGCGGCACCGGCAGCGGGCGGATCCAGTCGGTGCCCGGCGGCATCGACTGCCAGTTCAGCGGCGGCGCCGGCAGTGGCGCCTGCACCGCGCTCTATGCGCCGGGCACGGTGGTGACACTGCAGCCGGAGCCCGGCACGACCTCCGTCTTCCTCACCTTCGGCGGCGATTGCACGCTCACCAGCTGCCAGACCGTGATGAAGGCGGCACGCGTGGTGACGGCCACTTTCGTGCCGAACGTGCTGTCGGTGATGGCGCACGCGTCGTCCACGGGGAGCGGGCGCGTCACCAGCACGCCGGCGGGCATCGACTGCATGCTCACCGACAACACACCCGGCGCCGGATCGTGCAGCAGCAGCTTCCCGGTCGGCACGGCCGTGACGCTCACGCAAGAACCCAGCGCCGGCGCCACCTTCCAGGCCTGGAGCAGCGGGTGCAGCGGTGATCCCTGCACGGTGACGCTGTCCGGGCAGCGCACGGTGGACGTCATCTACCGCCGGCCCACCGCCCCGTCGCAGGCGCTCCTCACCCTCACGGCATCGCCCGCGTCACGCGGCAGCGGCACCATCGTGAGCAGCCCCACCGGCGTGAACTGCACCGTCACGGATGCCGCGATGAGCGGGGTGTGCAGTGTGGCCTTTCCCAGCGGCACGATCGTGACGCTGACGCAGGTGCCCGGGAGCCAGAGCGTCTTCCAGGGCTGGGGCGGTGACTGCACGGGCAATCCGTGCCAGGTCGCGATGACGCAGCCGCGCACGGGTGAGGTGACCTACCGCGTGCCGCCGCCGGGCATCGTGAGCGTGATCGGCATGGGCACGGGCAGCGGCATCGTCTCCAGTGCCCCGTCCGGGATCAGCTGCACGATCACGGCAGGAGTGCCGGCCGGGATCTGCAGCGCCAGCTTCCCCGCCGGCAGCGACGTCACGCTGACGGGCGCCGGCACCGGAGACGCGAGCTTCGACGGGTTCACCGGCGCCTGCACGGGGGCGAGCTGCCTGCTCCCGGTCGCGAGCGCCGTCACCAGTACCGTCCGTGCGGCCTTCTCGGCCGCCCCCCTGCGGCTGACCGTCGCGCCAGGGGGCGGATCGGCCGGCGGTGGTGTGATCACGAGCATACCGGCCGGCATCAGCTGCGTGCTGAGTGGCACCTCCTCCACCGGCGCCTGCACGGCGCTCTTCGCCCCCAACACGGTCGTCACGCTGCAGCAGGCGAGCAACGGCAACGCCGTGTTCACCTCGTGGGGCGGCGACTGCGTGGGCAATCCCTGCCAGCTGGTGATGTCGCAGGCGCGCACCGCTTACGCCGTGTTCCAGACGCAGGGAGTGACGATCACCGGCGGCGGGACCGGCACCGGCCTGGTGACCAGTGTGCCTGCCGGCATCGCGTGCACGATCACGGCGGGTGTGGTCGGCGGAACCTGTGCCACCACCTTCCCTGCGCACACCGTCGTCACGCTCACGGCCACGACCTCCGGTCTCTCGTCGTTCAGCGGCTACAGCGGCGCCTGCGTCGCCACCACCTGCACACTGACGATGGTGACGGGCACCACCGCGAGCGTCACGGCACAGTTCCAGGCGCCGCCGACACTCACACTCGCTCCTGCCACCGGCTCCGCCGGCGGCGGCGTGCTCACCAGCACGCCGTCGGGGCTCGCCTGCACGCTGAGCGGCCTCGCGAGCAGCGGCACCTGCAGCATGGCGTACGCGGTGAACAGCAGCGTCACCGTGACGCAGGTGCCGAGCGCCGGGAGCGTGTTCCTGAACTGGGCCGGTGCCTGCAGCGGCAGTGGCACCTGCGTGGTGTCACTCACCCATGCGCGCGCCGTGCAGGCACTCTACCGGGAGGCCGTCCCGGGCTCGGTGACGATCATGGCCGGCACCGGCACCGGGAACGGATCGGTGTCCAGCTCACCCGGCGGCATCGCCTGCGCGATCAACGGCGCGGTCAAGGGCGGCATCTGCCGGGCCATCTTCCCGGTGGGGTCCACCGTGACCCTCATCCCGGTGGCGAACGCCGGCTCGCGCTTCACGGGCTTCAGCGGCAGCTGCAGCGGCATGACCTGCGTGATGACGGTGCCGGAGAACGGTGACCTGACCGTGACGGCGAACTTCGCCCCCTGAGGCGCTCCGTCCCCGCCGCCCGCCACCGGCGGGACTGGCATCGGCACCTCGCTTAACTTCCACCCTCCGGTGAGCCGAGGGTCCGGTTCAACGCACGCTGCCCCCGCCCACCCGACATGCCCGCGCCGCATCCCCGTTCCGCGCCGGACCAGCCGGCCTCACCGCCGCGCGCCAGCATGCTCCGCGCGGTGGCAGGCACCGGACTGCGGCTGCTCGCGATGCTGGTCGTCTCGGTGCTGGTGCTGCCGTACGTGGTGGTGCCTGCGTACGACTACCACGCGCCGTCACCGTTCCAGGGCGCGACGCTCTTCAACCCGTACGCAGCCAGCAGTCCCCAGGCCAGGTGGCAGCGGGCGAACTTCCACGCCCACTCGCGCGCGTGGGGTGGCCTCACGTCGGGGCGGCAGGCACCGGACACCGTCCGTGCCGCCTACGTCGCGCGTGGCTACGACGTGATCGGGCTCTCGAACTACCACACCATCACGCGGGCTGTCGGCGACCCGGCATTCCTGCCGGTGTACGAGCACGGCTTCAGCATCCGCAAGACACACCAGCTCATCATCGGCGCCCGCGCGGTGGTCGGCCTCGACTTCCCGCTCTACCAGACCAGCGCCGCCAAGCAGTACCTGCTGACGCGGCTCCGTGACACGGCTGCCCTGACGGCCGTGGTGCATCCCTACCTGCGCATGGGCTACGACACCACGGAACTGGCGCGGCTGTCCGGCTTCGACCTGCTCGAGGTGCGCAGCCACTGGAACGATGCCTCCGCGTGGTGGGATGCCGTGCTGACCGCCGGCAACCCGGTGTGGGCGATCGGCGACGACGACGTGCACGACGTGACGCGCCCGCAGGAGACCGGCGTGGTGTGGACGATGGTGCACGCGCCGACGCGCAGTGCGCGCGACGTGATCGCGGCGCTGCGTGCCGGTCGCATGTACGTCGTGGCCGGTGGCGTGAACGGTCCGCCGGCGCCGGCCCTCGCCGGCGTGGAGGTGCAGGGTGACACCATCACCACGCGCTTCGAGACGCCCGTGGACCGGATCCGCGTGATCGCCGACGGCGGCGTGGTGCGCGCCGACAGCGATGGCACGGCGGCGATGCGCTACGTGATGCGCCCGGGCGACCACTACGCGCGTGTCGTCGCGACGCGCGGCGAGCAGGCCCTCTACCTGAACCCCGTGATCCGTGCTGCCGGGGCAGCCGCGCCGCAGCCGTGGACCGTCCCCCCCGTCCGCCCGCTGGCGGCGATCACCGCGCGGGCCGCCGCAGCACTCGCCTGGACCCTGGCGATGGTGCTCCTCGTCCCGGGGGTCGTGCGCCGACTGCGCGCCCGCCGGACCGAACGTCTGAACCCACGATCCATGCCCACCCTCCCGCGCACGGCCGCGAGCCTGCTCGCGCTCCTCACCCTCACCGGTGCGGCCAGCGCCGGCGCACAGTCGACCGCCGCGTCCGCGCTGCCGTTCCGCAACGGCGAGTACCACGAGTACGACCTGAAGTTCGGGGTCGTGCAGGTGGGCAGCGGCTCGCTCTCGGTGACCGGACCCGACACGCTGCGCGGGCGCGAGGTGATGAAGCTGCGCTACGAGATCCGCGGCGGCATCCCGCTCTTCCGGGTGCATGACGTGATGGAGAGCTGGTTCGATCCCGCCCAGATGCTCAGCCTGCGCTTCACGCAGGACCTGAACGAGGGGCCGAAGCACTACACGCGGTTCTTCGACTTCTATCCCGACGAGCAGGTCGTGCTCGAGCGCGGCAAGCCGCGGGCCGCGACCGTGTCGGCACCACTCGACGACGCGGCGTTCATCTTCTACGTGCGCACGCTGAAGCTCGAGGTGGGGCAGACGCTCACGTTCAACCGGTACTTCCGGCCGAGCGCCAACCCGGTCACGATCCAGGTGATGCGTCGCGAGTCGATCACCGTGCCGGCGGGGACGTTCAACACCATCGTGGTGCGGCCGATCATCCGCACGTCGGGGATCTTCTCCGAGGGCGGGCAGGCCGAGCTCTGGTTCAGCGACGATCCCGCACACACGCTGATCCAGATGAAGGCGAAACTGTCGTTCGGGTCGCTCAGCCTCTACCTGCGGCCGTCGCGCAACCGGCGCTGACCATTGGGCGTGGCGGTCAGCGCGCCGGCGGCACGGGCCAGGTGCGACGCAGGTTGCTGGTCTCGAACACCGCCATCGTGACGGCCGTGTCGCGACCGCGGAGTACCGGCAGCATGCGGACGAAGCGCAGCGTGTCGAACATCGACACCAGGGGGTAGGCGCGGTCCCACATCTCGACGGTGGAGAACCCCTTCGGCACTGCCATCAGCATCAGGCCGCGGCGGCCGGGCAGCGTGTCGAGGCCACCGGCGAAGCGGAAGTGCCGCGTGTCCTGGTTGAGCAGCACGATGGGGTGCGCCGGCCCGAGTGCGTAGCCCACCTTCGACCCGCGGATCCAGTCGGTCACGGCGACGTACGAGGCGCGCTGGAGCGTGCCGTCCCGCTCCAGCGAGTCCTTCAGCGCGCGATAGGTGAGGAGCTCGAACGCCGGGTCACGCCGGTGCAGCGACGGCACCAGGCTCGCGACCCAGCCCGTCGCGGCGTGCGAGACGACGATCGTGACCAGCGTGACGTAGACCGCCGCCGCGCGCATCATCCAGCGACGTGCCAGGGCGGGCGCGCGCTCCTCCCAGCGAGCGATGGCGGCGCCGAGCAGCGGCAGCAGCAGCAGGTAGCCGGGGGCGGGCCAGTGCGGCAGCCCGGGGTGGCCACCGAGCGCGGCGAGCGTGAAGACCAGCACAGGGGGGAATCCGAGGCACACGCAGAGCCAGGTGGTGCGGCTCGCGGGCCCGGCGCGCAGCGCCTTCGCCAGCACCGCGATGGTCGGCACCCAGAACCACGGCATCAGGTAGCCCGCCTGGCCGGCGAGGTTCTGCAGCAGCGACACGACGGGGGTGGTGCGGCCAGCGGCGCGGCCCGACTGGAACCGGAACGAGATCCAGTCGTGCTGCGCGTTCCAGGTGAACACCGGGATCACGCAGGCCAGCGCGATCCCGATCGCCACGTACGGCGCGGGGTGCCGCAGCCAGCGTCGTGCGCGCGCGTCGGTGGCGACGAAGGCCAGCAGGCCGGCGCCGAGAAGTGCGGCGTGGTACTTGGACAGCCCCGCGGCACCGAGGGCGATGCCGAGTGCCAGCCAGGCCGTCCACGGCCCGTGGCGGGCGGGTTCGCGCCCGTTGCCGGCGGACACCGGCACGGCGTGCGCGAAGGCGAGCGCCGCGGCCGCCGTGGCGCAGAGCAGCGGGCCGTCCGGCAGCACCCAGCCGCCGCTGCTGAAGCCGAAGACGGGCATGACCTGCGCGACGGCCAGGGTCCAGAGCCCGGCACGTTCGCCGAAGAGCCGCGCGCCGAGCCGGTAGAGCAGCCACGACGTGGCGACGAAGAGCAGCACGAACGGCAGGCGGAGCACGAACGGCGATTCGCCGCCGATCGCGGCGGCGGCGTGGGTGATCCAGAAGACCGCTGGCGGGTGGTCGAAGTAGCTGGCCGAGAGCGTGCGGGCGATGACGGCCTCGTACGACTCGTCCACGCCGAGGGGGAGGAGCGCGGCGGTGAGGAGGCGGAGGGCGGTGGCGGCGCCGAGGACGGTGAGGGCGCGGCGGTGTGTGATGTCGCGGGCGCGCGGGTCCGGGTGCGGCAGGGGCATCCTCGTCGGCGGTGCAGGGCGTGCCGGCGGTGGGTGACGGCGCGGTCTCGGAGGGAAGAGGGTAACCGTGGCCGCGCCACGGTCCAAGGGCGGCCGCGGCGGCCCGGATTCAGCGCGCCATGCGGTGCGCGCCAATCGGTGACAGTGCACGAATTGCCAGCGCCAATCGGTGACAGTGCACGAATTGCCAGATCCGGTGACGAAATCCGGTGACAGTGCACGAATTCTGGAAATCCGGTGGGTGGAAATCCGGTGACAGTGCACGAATTCTGGAAATCCGGTGACAGTGCACGAATACTCCTGTGGAAATCCGGTGACAGTGCACGAATTCGCGAAATCCGGTGACAGGGGAAATCCGGTGACAGTGCACTAATTCGCCGAAATTCGGTGACACGAAATCCGGTGACAGTGCACGAATTCTCCTGAAATGCGTGCACTGTCACCGGATTGGGCCTGTCACCGATTTGGCCTGGAATGCGTGCACTGTCACCGATTTCGCTGTCACCGATTTCGCGGCCCGGAATTGCCCCGGTGTGCCCGATCCGCGAGTTTCGTGCACTGTCACCGAATTGCACCCCGCCTCCCCAGGAGCCTGTCCCGATGCAGTCGCCCCGTGCCGTGAAGCTCCCGCTCGCCAGCGCCCTGATCTTCGCGCTGGCCGCCTGCGGCAAGCCACCCGCACCGCCGGCCGATTCCACGGCCATCGCCACGTCGCCGGCCAGCGTGGCCGGTGACTTCCGGGCGCCGCTCGGGGTCCAGTTGTGGAGCTTCCGCACACTCTCCAAGGACGTCCCGGCGATGCTGGCGACGGTCCGCGGCATGGGCTTCACCCACGTCGAGACAGCGGGCCTCTACGGCAAGTCGCGCACGGAATTCGTCGAGGCCGTGCGCACGGCCGGCCTCACGGCGACCTCCATGCACGTCGGGTACGACGACCTGAAGAACCATCCCGACAGCGTGATCGCCGACGCCAAGGCACTCGGCGCACAGTACGTCGGCATCGCCTGGTACCCGCACGACTCGACCGGCTTCACGCTCGCCAACGCGCGCCAGGCCGTGCAGGACTTCAACGCCTTCGGGAAGACCCTGAAGGCCGCCGGGCTCACGTTCTTCTACCACAACCACGGCTACGAGCCGGTGCCGCATGGGGACGGCACGTTGCTCGACCTCATCATCACGGAGACCGATCCGTCGCTGGTGAGCTTCGAGATGGACGTGCTCTGGACGTGGCTGCCCGGCCAGGACCCCGTGGGGCTGATCCGCAAGTACCCGGGGCGCTTCAAGCTGATGCACATCAAGGACATGAAGCCCGGCCTGCCCCGCGGCTCACTGGCCGGCGGGATCGCAGACTCGCTGAAGGCGCCGATCGGTGCCGGCCAGGTGGACTGGCCCGCACTGCTGCAGGCCGCGGAGCGCGACGGATTCACGCAATTCTACGTCGAGGACGAAACCACCGACCCGGTGCACAACGCCCCGCTGAGCATCACGTATCTCCGCGGCATGAAGTACCGGTAACACGCCGCACGCGGCGCCGGCGCGACACCAGGGCGTCCGGGGGGCTCCACGCGGTTGCACCCCCCTGACGCCCGACCGGACGCCGACTGCGCAGTGGTCCCGCCCGCGACGGTCGTCTCCGTCAGGGACGCCGTGTGGCGAATGCTGCAAAACGCGCGTCGAACACGGGCGTGGCCCTGTCCACCGCATCCCAGGTGTCGGCATCCAGCTGTGGCTCGTCGTGGCCGAATGGCCCCTTCCGCGCGCCGAACACCGCGATCAGGTCTGCGGTGATCCACACATCGCCTAGCCGGTGGAACCACTGGTACGCGAGGCTGCGCAGCGCGGCATCGTCGACCAGGTGCGAGTCCCAGAGGCCGCGCGGCATCGCCGCCGCCGCAAGCTCCGAGCCGGTCGCCCCGCGGTCCCGCACCCGCGCCAGCAACCCGGCCTGCGTCGCGAACCGCGACTCGTCGAGCAAGCCGCGGGTCGCCGCATAGCCGATGAACAGCGCCGCGCCGGGGGTCACGACGTCCTCCAGCGACAACGCCGTCTCGACCGCGACATGCGCACGCACGCGCGCATCGAAAGTGAGGTGGAGCGCGACCTGTGCGCTGCGGTCGAGGGCCATGTGCCAGAAGGGGATCGTCGCCACCACGTCGGTGGCGAACTCCTTCTCCATCCCGGATGGTGGCCCCAGCACCGCGCTCACGGCGTCGGCATCGGTGGCACCCCACGGCACGCCGAGCACATCCTCCGTGATCGCGGCACGGACCCAGACGCGCGCCAGGTACGGCACGAACGACCTCGCGGTCTTCTGCACCGGCGGGTACAGCTCGTTCTTCAGGTCGTGCGTGAAGAGCAGTTCGAGTCCCTGTTTCGTCGCCGAGACGTCGGCCCGCGTGGTGTACTCGCTCGTGGACGACGGCACCTTCTTCTTCAGCACCGTGGTGACGTACTCGACGAGTTCGGGGGCATCTGCACGGAGGCCCACCAGTGCCGCCACCGCTCCGAGGCGGGGACCGAGTCGTGCGAGCGTCGGCGTAGGCGCACGTGAGACTCCCGCGACGGGTGCCGGTGCTGCGTCCGGTGCCCCATCGAGCCAGGCTGCGAAGTCGAATTCCCGGGCTGGCGGCACCGTGATGGCGTGGTCCTTCAGCCACCGGGCCAGCGCCCGTCGCCCCCGCACGCCGTCGTCGTCGTCCAGCTCCCAGATCCCGGTCTCTCCCTGCGCCCACGTGTGCAGGAAGTCCTCGAGGCTGTTCGCCACCGTGCGGCGATCACCCTCGGAGCCGAGGAGGACCACCGCCTGCTCCAGCCACGCGAGCAGCGAACCGTCGGGCAGCTGGAGGAAGGCGAATCCGGCACGCTGGAGCCTTGCGGCGTTGGCCTCGTCCCAGGGCGCAGGAATCTCTTCGGCGATCATCGAGCTCACGCCCATGAGTGACCCCACCGACTGGGTTCGAACCCAGTCGCCGAGCATCGTCAGCAGTGGAGGGATCGTGTGGCCCGGCGGCGCCTCGGCGAGTGCGACGGTGTACGGCATGCGTGGGAATCCCTGGCTGGAGGGCCATTCGGTGACAGTGCACACATTGCTGGGAGCTGGTACAGTGTCACCGTTTCTCGCTCCGCGTCACCAGCCCGGGGCATCCCGGTGGGGCGTTCCGGTGGCAATGCAGCGAGAGCAGGAGAATTCGTGCACTGTCACCGAATTCCGTGTCACCGAATTCCGGAGAGCAGGAGAATTCGTGCACTGTCACCGAATTCCGGCAGTGGGGCATTCCCGTGGGAGTGCAGACGACTCAGGGAAATTCGTGCACTGTCACCGAATTGCAGGGACCCTCACCGTTGCGCGGCGCCGCAGCCACGGATACGCTCCGCGAATGACCGAGACCACTGGCGCGCCAACGCCACTGCCGCATGGCTGAGGCGCCCTACTACCTGCCGACCGGCGCCGAGGTCGGCGTGTTCGAGGCATGCCACCGGCGCGGGATGCCGGTGATGCTCAAGGGGCCGACGGGGTGCGGCAAGACCCGCTTCGTCGAATACATGGCGTGGAAGCTGGGGCGTCCCCTCGTGACGGTCGCCTGCCACGACGATCTCTCCGCCACCGACCTGACGGGCCGATACCTGATCCGCGGCGGCGAGACGGTGTGGGTCGATGGGCCGCTGGCCGTCGCCGCGCGCACCGGTGCCATCTGCTACCTCGACGAGATCGTGGAGGCACGGCAGGACACCATCGTCGTGATCCACCCCCTCAGCGACGACCGGCGCGTCCTGCCGGTCGAGAAGACCGGTGAGACGGTGCAGGCCGCGCCCGGCTTTCAGCTGGTGATCTCCTTCAACCCGGGCTACCAGCACGCGATCAAGACGCTCAAGCCGAGCACCCGCCAGCGGTTCGTGGCGCTGGAGTTCGACTACCCGGAGGCGGCGCGTGAGGTCGAGATCGTCATGCACGAGAGCGGCGTCCCGCGGAAGGTCGCCGCGAACCTGGTCCAGCTCGCACAGCGGGTGCGCCGCCTGCGCGACCAGGGCCTGGCCGAGGTGCCGGGCACGCGACTCCTCGTGGCGACGGCTCGGCTCGTCGCCGGAGGTGTGCCCCTGGCGGATGCGTGCCGCGCCGCGTTCGTCGCGCCGCTGACCGACGATGCCGACCTGCTGGCCGCCATCGACGACCTCGTGGCAGCGTCACTGTAGTGGCGCCACGCGGGCGCTCCGGCACCGCGGGCCGCTTCTGGTGGCGCGTCAAGGGTTTCGCTGCCCGACACCGCGAACGCCTCGCGCCGGCGACGACCGCGACGAGCGACACGACGGAGCTCGATGACCTTCGGCGGCGGCTGGAGCTCATGCTCTTCGCACTCCACGGGCGCGCCGTCAGCATCCACGATGCGCCGACGCCCGAGTCGTCCATGCTGGACCGCGTCAAGCGGAACCTCGTGCCGCGACACCTGCGCGACGATCCCATCGCGTGGACCGACGGCGACATGGTGCTGCTCCCGCCGCGGCTCCGCGATCCGCGCGGTGATCCCGCCGGCGGCGTCGCCCAATACCGGCTGCTGGCACTGGTGCAGGCGGAGCGGATCGTGCGCGGCACGGCGAGTGTGCTGCCCGCGCTCGCGGAACCGCTCGAGCGTGATCTCTTCCTGTTGCGCGAATCCATGGCGGTCGAGGCGCGACTCACGCGCGACATCGGCGGCCTGGCCGAGCCCCTCGCGCACGCGCGCCGCGCCGCGCTGAGTGCACGCCCGCCGCTCGGTGCCCTCACCGCGACCGAGCGCGGCGTCGAAGCGATGGTGCGCGAGGCGCTCGACCCGCAGGCGGCGGAGCACGATCCGGCGCTCGCCGACAGCACGCCGGCCGACTCGCTCGCCTGGGCGCGCGTCATGAGCACCTCGCTCAGCGGAGCCTACCTCGGCCTCGCGCCGGTGGCGCACTGGGGTGGGGTCAAGGGTTCGGTGCAGGCGCCTGCCTCGGACGACGACCCGCCGGGCCGCGACGAGAACGCACCACGCGGCGGCATGCTGCCGCTCGAGACGCGAACGGGAGACCCGCACCGCGACGGCCGTGAGAGCGACCGCGACGACCCGACGACCGAGGGCGACGCGAGCACCGACGAGCGCAGCGCGCTCGCGACGAAGCGCGCGTCCGACCCGGCCAGCGACGACGCGGAGGCGACCGAGTCGCGGGGCGCAGCTGATGCAGCGTTGCTGCAACCGAACGACGAGCGCCCGCCACCGCGCGAGCCCCACGGATCGCCGGGCGATGCGGAGCCGGGCGTCCAGTATCCCGAGTGGGACCTCAGCGAGGGACGGTATCGTCGGAACGCGGTCACGGTGCGCGAACGCGTCGCGGAGGAGGCGGACACCACCTGGGCCAGCGACACGCTGCGCCGGAACGCACCGATGGTCCGCCGCATCCGCGAACGCTTCGAGCCGCTGCGCGCGCAGCGGATCCGGCTCGGCCAGCAGCGCGATGGCGAGGAGCTCGACCTCCAGGCGTGCGTGCAAGCCATCGTCGACGCGCGGACCGGGCACACACCCAGTGACCGCATCTACACGTCCGTGCGGCCCGCGCGTCGCGCCATGACCATCTGCCTCCTCGTCGACGTCAGCGCCTCGACCAGGTTTCCCGTTCCCACCGGGCAGCGCATCATCGACGTCGAGCGCGAAGCGGTGCTGCTTGCCAGCGAGGCATTCGACGCCCTCGGCGACGACTACGCGCTGCTGACCTTCTCGAGCCGCGGGGCGCGAGACGTTCGCGTCCAGACGCTCAAGGACTTCCGCGAGCGCAACGGGTCCGCCGTGCACCGGCGCATCGGCGGGATCGAGCCGGGCGACAACACGCGCCTCGGTGCGGCGGTGCGGCATGCGGCCGCACGCCTCGTGCAGCAGCCCCTCGGACGGCGGTTGCTGCTCATCCTCTCCGACGGCCGCCCCAACGATTTCGACGGCTATCATGAGGCCGCCGGCGTCGAGGATTCACGTCAGGCGATCCACGAGGCGCGGGCGGCTGGCGTCTTTCCGTTCTGCATCACCATCGACCAGCAGGACGGTCCGGAGTATCTCCCCCGCATCTTCGGCCCCAGCGGGTACACCGTGCTGCGCGAGCCTGAGCAGCTGCCGCTGGCGTTGGTGCGTGTGGTGCGGCAGCTGCTGGTGCGGTAGCGGCGATCGCCACCGTGGCACCACCTGCCCGACACGTCGGCGCGGCGAGCTGGCCGCCGGCGGCGACGCACGCGGCACGCACGCGCCCTGAGAGCGTTCGCACGCGTTCGACGACGCGATGCCCCGGGGCCAGGATGGCCCCGGCGGTGATCACGAGGTCCGTGACCGGTTCGGTCCAAGGTCACGGAATGACAAAGCTGGCAGCGCCAGGTGCCCGGACGCCCTGCGTCCCCGCCAGTCGCCCCCGGTTGGCACGGAGGACCGCGGGAACCGCGTCGCGGTCTGGGACGGCCGTGGGGCAAGGGTGGCAGGCGGCGTCATCCCAGAATCTGGTGCCTCCGCTCCGCATGGGGCATGCAGGCCGGTGGGGAAAACGAAAGCCCGGCCGCCAGTTTCGGCAGCCGGGCCCTCATCCATTGCCCCTCCAGGGCTCGAACCTGGACTCTTCTGATCCAGAATGTGGCTGAGAGGGGCCGTAGAGATGACCGGCCGAGCCGCTCCCGACCGGGGTACGACCCGACCGCCGGGCCTGCCGCCGCACCCGGTCGACGGCTGCGGCAGTCCGCCTTCTCGGGCGCACCGCGCGCGGGCGTCATGCCGGCTCAGGGACCTCTGCCCTACGCGACCGATCAGCGCTGAGCATACGGGCACGCACCGCGTCAGGGCGAGGGCTGATCGCTCTTCGCTATCATCTCAGCATGCGGCGAAGCGACGAGAAATGCCAGCGCTCGGCGCGCGGAGGTCTCGCGTGTCCATGAGCGGCGTCGACCCGACGGCGCACCTGCTGGGCCAGCCCGATGGAATCGAGCACGCCATGCGCGATTTCCTTGCGGCGCCACCCGGGGTCGTCCAGCACGCCGCAGGCGAAGCGGCGGCGATTGACGTCGTCGCCTCGATTCTTGCCGCGCAACACCGTCGGTCCGGCTCAGCCGTCCGCGACGCCGCCGCCTGCGACATACTCCGTCAGGCCATCACGCGCACCCAGCTGGTCCGTCGGCCATCGCGCCAGGGCACCTTCAGTCGCTATCAGTGGCTCTGGTACCTGCGTCGGGCCCCGAACACCGCCTTCGTCGGCGGCGTCGCATCGACGCTCCCTTACGCGCGCGCGGTCACGGAAGCCCTCGCCGTCGCCACCACGCCTCCCGCGGTCCTGCATCGCGTCGCGGGGCCTGAGGGGCACTTTCCCCTCACCCGCGACGCCCTTGACGCGGTGGCGTGGCTCATCGGCTACAGCCGGGTCGTGGTCCAGTTGCACAGCACCTACCGACGCTGCGCGAAAGGCAGCACGCTCATCCTCGACGCCGAGCGTCTGCGTGCGGGCCAGAATCTCGACTCGTGTGACGATGCGACGCGCCAGGCGGTGCGCACGTACGATCTGCGTCTCGACCACCACGGCCCGGAGACCGTCTTCGCCGCGGACGTGGTGGCCTTCGGCGCGCGCGGGTTCGGCGTCCCTGACGGCGACCTGCTCGGTTTTGCCCATACGGATACGATGCAGTGCAGTCAGGTCCTCCCCGGTCCCCGTGGTCCCTGGGTGTGTCGCTATCTGCCCCAGCGGCTGACCACGACGGCGCTAGAAGCGCTACTCGACGATGCACGCCTGAGGGCACCCGGCCTCTGGAAGGTCGACGCGGTAGATCCCATCGCCATGCTCGCGCTGGGTGCCGTCGTCACGCGCGGCGCCACCGAAAACCTCGTGACGGTGATGGCGGCGGGCTATGCGCTGATCCATGTCGATGTGCTTCGTGAGGAGTGGGCCGCACCGTACGCGACCGAGATCGCGGCGCTCCGGCATCGATTCCCGGCGTGGGCCGATCTCTTCGAGTCGGACCTCCTCGCGTTCCTGCGCCGCTGTATGGCGAGCCCCGCGCGAATCTGGCCCCTCGGGGGCATTCCACTCGCGTTTCAGGCCACGCCGGACCACATCGGCATCGATCTCGCTGCGGCGACACGCCAGTTCCTGAGCACCGTACGCTTTCCGGCGAAGGAGGGCGATGTGCCCAACGCGCGGAGCCACACGCTCGAGACGCAGGTGCAGGCGCGAATCGATGCCAGCGCATGGCGCCCGCCGCCGGCCCTCCGCGCCCTTCGAGGTCGGAAGCTGAAGCTGGGCGGCCGCGTGATCGGCGAGATCGATGCCCTCGGGGTCCGCGATGGCATCGCGCTCTTGGTATCGTGCAAGAGCATCGCCTACACGGACGCGCACGAACGTGGCGATTATGGGTCGGTCACGAGTGCCACGAAGAAGATCCTGACGGCGCAGAGCGAGAGCGAGGCCCTGCTCGGCCAGCTGCGCGCGACGCCGGCGGGCGGCAACTACGACTTCTCCGGCGTGTCCGCGCTGCACGGCGTGGTCGTGACCCCGCACGTGTTCTACGTCCCGAGCCCGCACGTCGACGCGATGACCCTGCCGGGTCTCCGCGCGTATGCGACCGTGGCCGAGCTGCAGCAGTGGCTCGACAGGCGCGCGATGGAGGCACCGTAGGCGGGCGGACGGGTCGTCTGCGCAAGGCGTCGGTGGCTCTTCCGATGGCGGGTTGGCGCCTCACGGCGAGTCCAGCACGCGCATCCCATCCTCCCTCTGCTGGAACGGTTGTGCATCTAAAGAGGCGCGCTCGCCCCTGAACATGCTCCTGCGCGGCATCGGCCCCACCGCGGGCCACGGCGGGATGCCAGCCGTGCGCGTGGATCATGGATGCGCTGCGTTCCGATCCCGGCGGACTGCGACGCCCCCACCGGCGTCCACGCCGGCCTCCGGCCCCGGCCCCGGCCCCCCCCAGCGACATGGCCAGATGCTACGGCAGCGGCGACCCAGCCGCGGCTACCCTGCGGCCCTACACTGGCCTGGAGTGGCCCCCACGACCGCAGTTGGTCGCCGGGATCCGACCACGCGGAAGCTTCCGGCCGGAAGCTTCCGCCTCATGCATCACAATGGAGTTCCAGCATGCCGAATGTCCCGAGTGTGAGCGCGCGCGACATGATCGCCGCCGTCGATCAGCTGTGCGCGGAGAACGACGGCGCGTTCCCCGCTCCGCGCGCCGTGCGCGACCGTGCGCGGGGAGGGAGCCAGGAACGCGCCGAAGCGGCGATCCTCGCCGTGGAGATCCGGCAAGGCAGGACGCCACACCTGCGCGGCACCCTGCCCTCCGATTTCGAGGCTGAGTTGCCGCCCGCAGCTACCATCGCGAGCTTGGCGCCTGCGGTGCTGTCCGACCTCCCGTGCATCGCGCAAACCACGGCGGAGCAGTGCTTCGCGGCCATCGGCGTCGCGTTCAAGGCGCAGGTCGATGGGATCCGCACGCTGTACGATGCGGCGGTCGCGACGTTCGTCGAGCAGACCACGGCCCTGCACGCGCGGCTCACGGTCGCCGCGCGCCATGCGGATGATCAGGAGCGACTCGCCCGCGAAGAGACGAATCGTCATGCCGCTGAGCGCGGCGAACTGCGCGAACAGCTGAGCGCTGCCCAGAGCGACGTTCGCACGGCGGAGCGCGAGCTCATTCTGCGCGCGCAGATGCATGACTCCGCGCTGACGGACGTTCGCGCTGCGGCGCGCGTGAATGACGAGCGGCAGGCGAAGCTGATCGAGCAGCTGACGAAGGACCTCGCCGCGGAACGCGACGCGTGCCGAACGGCCGAGCGGGCCGTCGCGAGTCTCACGGCGCTGAACGACGGTCTGCGCGCGGAGAACGCTCGCGTCACCGCGGAGCTGGCCGTTCACGTTGAGCGTGCGGCAACCGCGTCACCGCAGAAGCGTACCCGCGCCACGGCAGCCGCGCGGTAGCGCGGTAGCGCGCTCGCACGCAGCGCCAGCGTGACGCGAATCGGGAGCGGCGCAGCAGAAGAAGTCTGCTGCGCCGCGCGTTTTCAGCTATTTGCGCGCCACGGCACCACCCACGCCTGACCCGCTAACTCCCGCCGGATCCGCGCCAGGTGCGGCGCCTCGAGCGCAGCCCGCGCCGCCAGCAGCGGATGCCGCGTCCCACTTGCCGACAGGCTCGCATTCACCACCCACCCGAACGGCTCGATCCCCGCGCGCCGCAGATCCTCCTGCAACCGCGACGCCTCGTGCACCGGCGTCGCCTCGGCCAGCGTGACGAGCAGCATCTTCGTGTAGACCGGATCACGCAGCCGCGGCAGCAGCGCGCGCACCGCCTCAGGTACCTGCATCGCCGCCGTACGCGCGATCTCGCGATGGTACGCCTCCGCCGCGTCGAGCAGCAGCAACGTGTGTCCGGTGGGCGCCGTGTCGAGCACCACGAACGCACCCTCCGCTTCCGCCACCGTGCGCGCGAACGCGCGGAACACCGCGATCTCCTCCGTGCACGGTGACCGCAGGTCTTCCTCCAGCAACGCCTGCTCCCCCGCATCCAGTCCGCCGACCACGCGCGCCGCCTCGTTCGCCGTCGCAATCACCTCGGCCGCGTACGACGCCGTCTCGGCCACCGGGTCAATGCGACTCACCGTCAGCCCCGCAACCGCCGCGTCCCCAACGGCGGCCGCGATGTGCGCCGCGGGATCGGTGGTGGAGAGGTGCACACGATGCCCCGCACGTGCCAGCGCGAGGGCCAGCGTCGCGGCGAGCGTCGTCTTGCCGACCCCACCCTTCCCCATCGTCATCACCACACCGTGTCCGTCGGCGGCGATGCGTGCGATGAGTGCCTCCAGCGAGCCGAATCCAGCAAACGCGTCGCCGTCGATGGCGCGCAGCGAGATCGGTGTGTCGACGGTCTGGCGCAGTGATGCACTCTCGGCATCGACCGTACTCTCGGCCGCCCGCGCAAACGCACGCAGCGCATTCACGCCGGTCAGGTTGCTCGCGATGAGCGGGATGTCCGCACTCGGCAAGCCACGCAGCGCCGCCGGCATCGCGGCCACGGCTCTCCGCTGCCGCGCGATGAACGTCGACGCGACGGCATCACCATCGGCATCGCCCGTGAGCACGCCGTTGATGACGAGGCGCTGATTGCTGATACCGAGCGCGGCGAGTTCACCACCCGCACGCGCCGCTTCCCGCAATGCACTCACGTCGGGACGCGTCAGGAGCACGACGGTCGTCGACGTCGGATCGCCAAGCGCCACCACCGTCGCCGCATACTGCGCCTTGTGCTCCTCGAGGCCGGCCAGCGGACCAAGGCAGCTCGCACCACTGCTCGACGTTGCCAGGAATCCGCTCCACGCCGACGGAAGACTGAGCAGGCGCAACGTGTGGCCCGTCGGTGCCGTGTCGAAGATCACGCGCTCGAAGTCGCGCGTCAGTGCCGGATCGGCGAGCAACGCAGTGAATTCGTTGAACGCCGCGATCTCGACCGTGCATGCGCCGGAGAGTTGTTCCTCCATGCTGCGCACGGCGGCGTCAGGCAGCACGCCGCGGTACGGACCCACCATCTTCTCGCGGTAGGTCGCAGCCGCCGCTTCGGGATCGAGGTTCATGATCCAGAGCGTTGGCACACAGGGCACCGGCGTCGGCGTGGTACCCGCTTTCATGGCGAAGACGTCGTCGAGATTGGACGCCGGGTCGGTGCTGACAATGAGCGTCCGGCGTCCGGCTTCGGCCAAGCGCAGCGCCGTCGCGCTGGCCACGGTCGTCTTGCCCACACCGCCCTTGCCGGTGAAGAACAGGTGGCGCGTCGTGTGCCCGACCCACGGCGCGGTGGGTGCTGCCGGTGCAGGCACGCCCACTCTGCCTGCGCGCGTCGTGCTGATGGTAGTCATGACGATTCCATTCAGCAGCAGCCTGAGCCGGGCGCGCAGCACGACCCGCCCGCGTCCGCGACCGGCGCCGGCGTCAACTTGGCCACGAGCTCATCGCGCGTCGGATAGCGGCCGTACGTCAGCACCGCGTCATCGACGAGCACCGCCGGCAGAGCGCCATCGCCGAATGCCTGCATCAGGCCCTGTACTCGCGCGCTGGCGACGAAGGCCTGCGGCTCCTGGCTCAGCCCCTTCCGGACCACCGTGACGCCTTGAGCGCTCAACCAGCGCAGGTCACGGGCGATGCGCAGGAGTTCCGGGTCGACGCCGGGGCCGCACAACCCGGTCTCGCAGCACATCGCCGGGTCGAAGACGGCCACGGTGCCGGTCATCGGGAATTCCGCCGTCGGCGCTGAGATAGCGACGGTGTCCGACGTGTCGTCCTGCAGAGGAAGCGAGCGAGCCATCGGGTACCTCATGGGGAGAAAGGCGATCACCGGCCGGAGGACCACAGGTGGCCATCGCCGGAATTGACATCTCATATTCGCTCAAGCAAGTTGCATGCGCTTGCACGAATATGAAAGTCCTCGATTCCCTGACGGTGCCGCTCACATGACCGCCTGCGCAATTCCAGAGACCGCCGGCGCGCCCGACACCGGCGCGGACCTCGACGACCTCGACGCGCTCTTCAAGGGCTTCGCCGACCCGACCCGCATTCGCGTCATGAACCTGCTGGTCGCCGGCGAACTGTGCGTGTGCGACATCGTCGAGATACTCGCGCTGCCGCAGCCGGCGGTGTCTCGGCATCTGGCGTACCTGCGCCGCGCGGGCCTCGTCGAGGCCACGCGCGAGTGGAAGTTCGCGCATTATCGCCTCGCAGAGCCGCGGCATGCGGTGCATCGCAACATGCTGAACTGCGTGCGCACCTGCTTCACCGGCGTCACCGCGCTCGATGCCGAGCGCGCGCGAGCCCAGGCACGAGTCGCCGAGCGCACCGCAACGCCCTGCTGAATCGCTCGTATCGCGCAACCGCGGAGCGACACCTCGCATCAGATCCCACGCAGACAATGAGCAGCACCACCACCGCCCGCGCGCCGCTGTCACCGCGGAACGCGCCGTCCAATCTCGACGCACGCATCCTGCGCCGCCTCTCGACGCTCGACCGCTTCCTGCCGCTCTGGATCTTCGCCGCGATGGCGCTCGGCCTGCTCCTCGGCCGCATCAACCCCACGCTTGGCGCGACACTCGACCGCGTGCAGCTCAACGGCGTCTCCGTGCCGATTGCCATCGGCCTGCTCTGGATGATGTATCCCGTGTTGGCGAAGGTGAAGTACGAAACCATCGGCGCGCATGTGCGCGACACGAAGCTGCTCGGCACCTCACTGCTGCTGAATTGGGTCATCGGCCCCGTGCTGATGCTCGGCCTCGCATGGCTGTTCCTGCCTGACCTGCCCGCGTATCGCAATGGCCTGGTGCTGATCGGCCTCGCGCGCTGTATCGCGATGGTGCTGATCTGGAATTCGCTCGCCTGCGGGTCAGGTGAATTGGCTGCGGTGCTGGTGGCGCTGAACTCCGTGTTTCAGATCCTCACGTACTCGGTGCTGGGCTATCTCTTCCTGACGGTCATCCCGGGCTGGTTTGGTGCCAATACGGCGGCGCTCAACATCTCGATGGGACAGATCGCGACCAGCGTCGGCATTTTTCTCGGTGTGCCGCTGGTCGCCGGCTATCTCACGCGGAAGGTGCTGCTGAAGGCGAAAGGAGCCGCGTGGTACGACGGCGTGTTCATGCCGAAGTTCGGACCCACCGCGCTGCTTGGGCTGCTCTACACCATCGTGCTGATGTTTGCGATGCAGGGCAACCGCATCGTGACGCAGCCGATGGACGTGGTGCGCATCGCGATCCCGATGCTGGTGTACTTCGGCGTGATGTTCGGTGTGGCGTTCTGGCTGTCGCTGCGACTCGGCTTCAACTACGAGACCACCGCCTCGCTATCGTTCACCGCCGCGGGCAACAACTTCGAGCTGGCCATCGCGGTCGCCGTCGCGACGTTCGGCATCACGTCAGGCGAGGCGCTCGCGGCCGTGATCGGCCCGCTGATCGAGGTGCCGGCACTGGTTGGCCTCGTGTACGCCTCGCTGTGGGCGCGCCGTCGCTACTTCCCTGCAACACCGGCGGTATGATGAGCGACGCGCTGCGCATCCTCGTGCTCTGCACCCGCAACTCGGCACGCAGCCAGATGGCCGAGGCGCTATTCGCGACGGCTGGAGCCGGGCGTATCACCGCTGCGAGCGCGGGATCGGATCCGGGCCCCGGCGTGCATCCGCTCGCGGTCGAGGCGCTGGCGGAACTGGGAGCCGTGGGACGCCGTGATCACGGTCTGCGACGCCGCACGCGACGCGTGTCCGTACCTGCCGACGGCTGCACTGACGGCGCACTGGGGCCTCGAGGATCCCGCAGGCGTCAGCGGTGATCATGCGGCGCAGCTGCAGGCGTTCCGTGCCGCACGCGACGTGCTGCGAGATGCCATCCGCGACTTCCTCACAGCGCTCGACGCGGATAGGCCCGACGCATTGCGCCAGGCCCTCGATGCCGGACGCGCACGCATCGCACGACACTCCACGACCATCACCACCGACTCGCACTGACCCGTCATGCGCTACGCCCTCATCTCCGACATCCACGCGAACCTGCACGCCCTGGACGCCGTGCTGGCCGACATCGACCGTCGCGGTGACACCGACGCCACGTTCCATCTCGGGGATCTGGTCGGCTACTCGTCGAACCCGAACGAGGTCGTCCAGCGCCTCGTCGCGCGCGGCATCAGCGGCATCGCTGGCAACTACGACTCGACCGTGGCAACGGACTACAAGCACTGCGGCTGCAAGAGCGAGACGCCGCGACAGGAGGAGCTGGCGCACATCAGCTACGAGTACACGCGCGGCGCGGTGACCGCCGAGACGAAGCGCGTGCTGGGTTCCCTGCCCTTCTCGATGGACATCCGGCCGAACGGTGGCCATGCCTCCGGGCCACGGCTGGTGCTCGTGCATGGCACGCCGACGCTGAACACGCTGTACTGGACCGAGGATCGTCCGGATGACTTCTGCCTGAAGATGGCTGCGAGCGTGAACCTGAAGCCAGGCGACGTGATCGCGTTCGGGCACACGCACAAGCCGTGGCATCGCGAGGTGGAGGGGATCCACTTCATCAACACGGGCAGCGTGGGGCGGCCGAAGGATGGGGACTGGCGCGCGGGGTATGTGCGGCTGGAACTCGGGACCGGTGCGGCGACGGTGGAGTTCGTGCGCGTGGAGTACGACGTTGAGGCGGCGGCGCGCGGGGTGATCGCCGCGGGATTGCCGGAGGAGTTCGCGGACTTCCTGCGCAGCGGGGGCAAGCCGGCCGTCCAGGTCTGACGGTAGCGGGCGATTGAGGGACGACGCCACGGGATCGCGTGCTTCTGCGGGATCCCGTGGCGGTCGAGTTCGACGCAAGCCAATGCGACCCGACGGTGACACAAGCGGAGGTTCTCTGGGTGCGCGCTGGTTGTGCACGACGCGCGGCGCGTCACAGACATTCGACGGACGATCAAGGCGTTGCCCGCCGTTGTCTTACTCCGTGATCGTCCGTCTGCCCGAATGACGGTGAGAGTGATGCAGTCGCGAAGTACAACCACAATCAGCGACTCGATACCGCGTCCAGTCGAAAAGCAGTCGCTGATCCGTCACCGCGGGTAGCTCGGCACGCTAGCGAGAGCACAGCCGGCGTGTTGCGGAAGGCGGCGGCGCATGCACGACGAGAGAATACCGCCGTTCACGCTGTGTTGTTGACGCGTGCGCGAGCGACTCGCGCCCCGCTCAGCGTAATCCGTTGCCATGACCTGACTTGACCTGAACTCGCGTCAGTGCCCACGCCGCGTTGTTGTCGATCAACCTGCGAATCTCCCCAATGAGGATGCCATTGAAACCCAACAATGATGCCCTCCAAGTTCGTGACCTGAATTGACCTGACCGTCCGTCCCCACAGACGTCGACACGTCCCGCCCCCCCACAACACGCGCGCACCCTGCCGGTGGTCATACGCTGGCGGCATCCCTCCCTTGGAGCGCGCACCATGTCTACGTCACATCCGGCACGCCGACGCACCGTCGACCCCCTCAGCATCACTGAGCCTGTCGGCTTTCTCCACCTCGAGGCGCGGATCACGCCGCACCTCGCCACCGGACTTCGTTCCCGCGCCTTCGGGGACGGCGCACACGTCGGCACTTGGGCACCCGCCACGTTGCGTTCGGCATGGAGCACGATGAGGACCGCGCTGATCGCGGCGATGGAGGCGACGCTGCCTGCGGACGAGCGCTCGCCGGCGCGTGCGCTGCACGCCCTGCGCACCGGCGAGCAGGGCGCTGATGTCCGCTGCCTCCTGCCTGACTTGCCTAGCGTGGCCGCCAGTCTGCGGAAGCCAGGAGCATCGGCTGCGAATGCTGCGAATCAGGTGAGAATGCTGCGCCGCGCGCTGATTGCCGGATGCACAGACCGGTCGCCACTTCGAGTGAAGCTCGCCGTCCTCCCTGACGACTGGGCCCGCTACATCGCGTCCATCGATGCGCACCATCCGCGGATCCGCGAAAGCATCCGCAGCGGCGTGTTCAAGCTCGCGACCGCCGCCACCACCGCCGGAGTCCGTTCCCCTGTGGACATGCCAGCGGACGCCCGCAAGATGGCGTCGTGGCTTCGGGATCGGTTTCCGGCCGACGGTGACTACTTCGCAGTACGCTCTGCCCTGACGCGCCTCGCGAAGCTGAAGGTGGCGGACGTCGCCATGATCACCGTGCCCGCCCGCCGCTCCGCCGCGATGCGATTGGACGCCGATGGCGCAACGCACGCGGCCATTGCCGACAGCGTGACACCGGCACTCGCGAAATTCGCGCGCGTTTGGGACAAGGTCGCGGGACGGGGACAGACCGGGTGCGCCCCCGACACGCTCGGGAAGCTCCGCCTTGGCTTGCAGCGCTTCATCACGTACGCGGCGCATGCCGAGCGTGCCGGCGTGCTGCCGCGGGGCCTTGCACAGCAGCCGACGATTCTGGACTGGTGGAACACCGAAGTCGCGGTCGCGCTCGCGACCGCAGATCACGCACGCATCGACCTCGGACCGCAGGAAGGTGATGACGACATCATGGACACGAGCAACACCTCCACCACCGACGTAGGTCCGGTGAGCACGAATGCGATAGCGGCGGTGCTCGCGTGGGCTGCACGCAATGGTTTGATGCCGAAGGCCGCCGTGCTCGCGAGCGGCGACCTCCCCCGGTCGGTGCTCGCGGAGCTCGAGTCGATCTGGCGGATGACGGTGCACTGGATGAAGGATGCAGAACGCCGCGGCCGGGTACACGCGTCGACACTGTCGGCCTATCACACCGCGCGCGCGTCGTATGGCCGCGCGCGTGCAGAGCTGCGCGCCGGAGCGGAGGACGGCGACGACGTTCTGACCATCAAGGACAAGGAAGAGGCAGCACAGATGCACTCGCTGCCCTTGCTCCTGGCCGTCGTGTTGCCCTACTGGACGCTGGTGCATCTCCCACGCTTGCAGGCGCAGGTGGACGCCGTCACACGCAAGCTCTCGGCGCTGCGCGACGCATCACCGGTTGCCACGCACTGGAGCGATGGCAGCCATCGCGACGAGATCGTCGCGCGTCGGGCGCTCACCAGCGCCATCCGCGCCGGGTTCGTCTTCGTCGCGTTCATCGGCGACCCGCTTCGCATCAAGAATCATTGGGCCGCTCGGTTTGGCACTGACGACGCCGAGGTGATGATCGAGGCGGAATTCACCACGGAGGGCCGTATTCGTCGCATCGTTCGGATGCATTCGCGCTTCGGCGGCGAGAAGTTCGCCAGCGCGCGTAATTCACAGGCGATGCTCAAGACGCGGGACTACGGCACGCGGTCGTGGGACTGGCCACAGGTGGTCGTCGACCACGTCTGGCTCAGGCGATACGTCAACGATGTCTGGTTCCCGTTGCTGCAGCGGGCTGGCGTGCTGCCGGACGGTGCCACGGTGCAGTCCGCGCTCAGCGAGAACCGGTACGCGCTCATTCCGACCGATGGCGGGACGCAGCGCCACGCCGATGGCGCGACGGCGCGGCGCGAGCGCGGCGCCGTCGCGCGGTACGCAACTTCGCAGAGCGTCCGTGCATTGTTCCGCGAAGCGTTGCTCACTGGCCTCCGAGCCTTCGGCGACTCGGCACTGCCGCTGACGGGTGAGAGCGTCCCTGCGGATGATGAGGCCGCAGCGCGCCGGTGGCCATGGATCCTCGCACCGCACATCGTGCGGCTGTGGTGGGTGACATACTGTCTCGGTGTGCTGAGCAAGAACGGATTCTCGCTGCGACGGACCGACCCTGAGACGGGGGAGAGTCATCTCGTGAACCCCATCGACATCGCGCAGCGCGCAACGACGGACACGCCGAAAACCATGGAGAAGGACTACGAGGCCTGCTCCGACGTCATGCACCAGCGGACGATGCGCACAGTGCGAGATTGGATGCATCCGCGCGCATACACCGAGGTGACGGACTACCTCGTGATGCCGGATCGACGCCCAAACTTCGCGACGATGTGGCGTGCGTGGTCGCGCCAACGGACCGACGACGGGATGGGCATGTTGCCGCCTGAGATGATCCGTGCCTTCACCGAGCGCGAGCGCGGCACCGACCTTCGGGTGCCGCAGATGCGCCGGCGTGCCGTCGGTCAGCGGCCGCCGGCACGGCGGCGCAAGTCGGGAAAGGCCTCGGACGTCGAAGCGTAAAGCACTGAATCCGTGCGGCAGTGACCGCGGACGGCAGGACACAGACACGATGAGGGGAGGCGCCGAGCGTACGTTCGCTCATCGTGGTAGGTCAGCCGACGCTGCCTTCGTCCGGTGGAAAGAGGAACGCGAGCAGCTCATCGTGATGCTGCTCGAGCAGATCACGACGGATCAGCCACGCGCTCTTGCCGTGCTTCGGAGGGACCGGGAGTCGTTCTGCACCCTGAAGCGTGTCTGCCCGCACGATACCCAGTCGCTGCTTCATCGGCGTGGGCAGGATGTGCCGTTGGAGCCAACGACGCTTGCATTCGGGCATGCCAAGCTGCTCGGCGAGCATTGCAAAGGTGAGCCAGTGGCGGAGGCTGGGGCGTCCGCGCCGCGGTGACGTCATGGTGATCGGCAGGTCATGCACCAAGGGTCGGCGCGCCGGCCCGCCGGCCGCCAGCCCTCATCCGGGCCATACGCATGGACGTGACTACGCAAGCCGAGTTGGCGACCTCGCGGTTGGACCTCCTGTGGTGCACAGCGCCCGCAAGTGCCGTCGCTTCCACGACCGCACTATTGTTGCGGCGAGCTCCCCGCAAGAAACGGAGCCAGCAGGTCACCTGCCGCGTCGAGGGCGGTGTCCGGGACCCGTACGTCAAGGGTGACCGCTTCCTCGCTGGTGGCCACGGTAAACCGCAGGAACGCGCAGCACTCCTGCTCACGTCGCACGAGTTCGCGGACCGGCACGACCGCGTCCGCGGCGTAGACGAGCGTGAGCCGACCGCCCACACGCCGATACGACCGTAGTGACGCGGTATTGAGCGCGGCGATCCATGCGAGACGATTCGTGTAGTCGGTCGCACCCAAACTGCAGGCCAGTGGTGCCTCTGTGGTCATCGTGCGGGGTCTCCGGAAGTGCCGTGCAACGGCGATCAAGCGCGAGGTCCAGCAGTGAGTGTTGACCGTGCCGGGCAACGCTGCACCTTCAGGACAGGCACACCGCACCCTTTCCCGCGACACGCACGATGCCCCGCATTCCACGACAGGCCACGCGCACGACACGTCCGTCGGCTTCCGAACTGCCGATCAGTCCTGCGGAACGCCGATGTGACGGATTCGCACGCCAATGATGCCTGTCGACCTGCTAGCGCGGACGGCGGCCATCTACGTCGCCGCCGCTGTCGCCGAAATCGCCGGCTGCTTCAGCCTGTGGGCCTGGCTGCGCCTTGGCAAGAGTGGATGGCTCCTCCTGCCGGGGGTACTGTCACTGGTGCTCTTCGCCTGGCTGCTGACGCGGGTCGACGCGGCGGTGGCTGGCCGCGCCTACGCCGCCTACGGTGGCGTGTACATCATCGCGTCGCTCGCGTGGCTGTGGATGGTGGAGGACGTGCGTCCAGATCGATGGGACCTGACTGGTGCGGTACTCTGCCTCGCTGGCGCGGCCATCATCCTGCTCGGCCAGCACGCGACACGTGCACCGTAGCCAGCTCGACGCCACCTTCCGCACCGGCGAGCACAGCGAGTGGCGGTGATGGGGCGCGTGTTTCGTCTGCATCGAAAGTCGAGCCAGTCGTGTGCCGTCCGCGTCCACGTCTCGGCAGCGAGAGTGAGTGACGCACGCGAGCCTACACCTGCTCTCGGGCGTGCTGGCTGGGCTCGACGTCACCAGCCGCGGCGAGATCACCCCGCGCATCACGGATGATCGCCCCTGCCGACTGCATGAACAGGCTGCCGATGAGTAGCGCGACGACGATATCAGGCCACGCGCTGCCGGTCCACGCAACCAGCCCCGCGGCGATCACCACCGCCACGTTGCCCAGCGCGTCATTCCGTGAGAACAGCCAGATCGCTCGGGCGTTGGCGTCACCGGTGCGGTGCGGGATCAGCGTCAGAGCCGCCGCCACGTTGACGCCGAGCGCCACTAGCCCGAACACACCCATCAGCTCGGCCTCAGGCGGCTGCCGCTGCACGATGCGATAGATCGTCGTCCCCAGCACGCCAATCCCGAGCGCACCCAAGAACACTCCCTGCATGAGCGCCGCACGCGCACGAATGGCCGGTCGCCAACCGAGGGCGATCAGGCCGAGAAAGCTGATCAGGCCATCACCGAGGAAGTCGAGGGCGTCGGCTTTCAGAGCCTGTGATCCAGACAGGAAACCGCCGATGGCCTCCACGACGCCGTACCCGGCGTTCAACACGACCACGACCCACAATGCCCGACGGTAGGCGCGCGACGCAGTCGTCGCGGAGGTCGCACTGGCGGCGCCGTCGTCCGCGGTGCGCTCGACGGCGGCAGTCACTCGGTCGAGTCGATATCCAATGCGAGCCACGGCCTGTTCGACGGCCTCCGCCACGCGGGCATCACGCGTCGACATGGACAGGATCTGCGATGCGACGGACACCTTGACGTCCTGCAGCCCAGGCACGGTGCGAGCCGCCGTCTCGATCTCGCTGGCATCGTGCGCACAGTCCATGCCCGTGACACGGAAGCGCAGCACGAGCTGCGGTACATCGGTGTGACTCATGCGGGTCGGGATGACCCTTCCTCGATGTGCCCCAGGCCTTCTGCGACCAGGCTGGCGACGTGCGAGTCATCGAGCGTGTAGTAGGCCATCTTACCGTCCTTGCGAACGCGAACGAGGCGCAGCTGCCGCAGCGTGCGCAGCGAGTGAGAGACTGCCGATTCCGACACGCCCACCAGCGTGGCTAAGTCGCAGACGCAGAGCTCCGCTTGTGCCAAGGCCGTCACGATCTGCAGGCGCGTCGGATCACCGAGCGCCCGGAAGGTTTCGGCAAGCGCGACCAGGGTGGTGGCGGCAGGCGCAGTCCGTCGGACGTGCGCCACCTTCGCATCGTCGACACACAGCACCTCGCAGCGGTCGGACATCCCAGTCGGCTCCGCAGTCGTGACGGGCGTCCTGATGCTGAGTGATCCGTCAGGACGACGTCGGGGTTGCGTGGTCGGCACGGGGCTCCTAGGTTAGCTGAACGACTGAACGAACGTTCATACGACGAACAGGATAGTCTGGACCGTACGGCAAGCGCAATCACCGCCACGGCTCGCCCCATCCTCGCTCTCGGTGAGCCAGTCCCCTGCACCACGTCCGCCCTCACGTCCGATCTCCGGTCCACGATGCTCCGCGCGCTCCGTCGCTCCACGCCTGCTCCGATGCTGCGCCGCCTGATGGCGCTGCTGCTCGGCGTGTGCGTCAGCGTCATGATCGCGGAGCCGTTGATCGCCGACCAGTGTGACGATGTGGTGTCCCAGTCGGCGACAGCCGGTAACGCCGGTGGTCTGACCAAGCGCGTCGTATCCGTCGGCGTCGACAGGTCGCCGCAATCCACCGACTCGGAAATTCCTGACGGGCATGCGCTGCACCTGTGCCACTGCAGCCACGTGCATAGCGTCACCTTGGCGACCGGACAGCACATTACGGATCGCGTCGACATCACGGACACCACCATCGTCGGCCATTCCGTGCGTCTGCCATCCAGCGTGGTCGTCGAGCCGCAACGCCGTCCTCCGCGAGCGCACATCGCGTAGTCGCGTCAGCGCCCTGCAGATCCTACCGCACCTGTAGCCTCCTCCTGAGAGCAGCTGACGCCCAGTCGCGTCCGTCCACACCCGTGCCGATGCACGAGGTCTGTGGCTGTGCTTCCTCGAGGAATTCATGACCATTGCTTCACCAGTATGCCGCGCGTGCGGAGTCGACGCGCGCGCCTCCACACATTCGCGACCGACGCGGCACGCGCCCCGTCCCGCGACGAGACGACTTTGGACTCTCGTGATCGCGAGTGCGGCGCTCGTCACGCCATCGCTGGTCGATGCGCAGCTGACGCGGGATTCGGCGCAGGTACAGAGGACGCAGGACAGCGTCCGTGTGACTCGGGCGCTGGAGCGCATCAGCGACGCGGCACGCATCGGCAGTCCGACGCTTCGTGCCGCGCGTGCCACCCGCGATCTCGCCGTCGCGCGGGCTGCTGCAGCGGGTCCGTCGTCGCCCGCATTCGTCTCCGCGGGACTCTCTGAAGCGCCGGCGCGGACACTGGACCAAGGCAACCTGCGCCTCGAGGTCGGTCGTGACCTGATGACGGGGCCGCGCCGTCGCGCAGAACGCGCGCTGGCCGACATCGACGTCCGTGCGGCCACCATCGCCATCACGCTCGAGGAACGACGCCTTGCCGGTGTGGTCCTGCGCGATGTGATCCGTGCAGCGGGTGCGCGCCGGATCGCCGTGCGACTCGCGGGTGAAGACCAGCTGCTCATGGGAGCGGAGGACGGTGTGCGTGGCCGATTCGGTGTCGGCGAGGCGCGCTATGTCGACGTGCTGCGTGTTCGCACCGAGCGCCTACGGGTGCAGACATCGCGAAGCGCGAGTCTCGCGGAGGTCCGTGCCGCACGCGCCGGGGTGATCGCCGTACTCACGGGCACGGACGCCGTCGGTGGAGTGGATGCGTTGCTGGATTCGGTGGCTACCGAGGGACTGGCTGACGCGTGGCGCGCGCTGTTGCCTCCGGTGCCGGCACTCGACTCGTTGATCGCCCTGTCCGAGGAAGCGCAGCTGGCCACGACGAATGCCGCGCGCGTGGACGCGACACGTGCGCTGGTGCTGGCCGAGCAGCGTTCCCAAGTCAGCGCGTACGCCGGTATCCAGCGGATCGGCCAGGCCAACAACGGCCCGACGTTCGGGCCGTCACTGGGCGTCACGATGACGCTGCCCTTCTCCGCCGCCCGCAGCAACCGACTCGCGCTCGCCGCAGCGACGCAAGGCATCGCCACTGCGGCCATCGTCCGCGAGGGGGCCGTGATTGCGGCACGCGCGCGCCTTGCTGCGGCGCGTGAACGCTACAGCGCGGCGCTCGAGCGGCTGGCGACCTTCGACGCGGCGTTGCTTCGCGGTGCCCGTGACGAACGCGAGAGTGCGCTGTCAGCGTACCGGACCGGCAGTCTTTCCCTGATCGAACTGCTTGACTTCGAGCGCGCGCTGTCACGCGCCGAGATCGAGCGCATTCACACGCTGGTCGACGCGGCCGACGCGTGGGCTGACCTCCTCGGCGCTGACGACGGTAGTGCTGCGCGCGCCTTTCCTCCGTCCGATGGACGCTGACCGATGATCACCTCGACTCCTGTCCTCGACGCGATGCACGCGTCGTTCTTCCCGTCGCTGCTGACCCGTGCCCGAATCACATTCGGCATGGTCGGCACGCTGACCCTGATGTCCCTCGCCGGTTGCGGCAGTGACCGTGGTGCGCCGGCGACGCGCGCCGATACGCCACCAGCCGGTGACGCTGCCGGACGCGAGGTGACCGCCGGTGCACAGACCGAAGAGCACGAGGGTGAGCACACCGAGACGGACAAGGTCACCCTGTCGGAGTCAGCGTTCCGCACAGCGCAGATCGACGTGCAACTGGTGATGGCGGGTTCGGCGCTGAAC
Organism: Gemmatimonadaceae bacterium; assembly: GCA_020851035.1. Lineage (NCBI taxonomy): Bacteria > Pseudomonadati > Gemmatimonadota > Gemmatimonadia > Gemmatimonadales > Gemmatimonadaceae > Gemmatimonadaceae bacterium. The sequence goes on from JADZDM010000023.1 coordinate 82,533, forward strand.
AACGCCGACGGACTGGTGGTCCCGGGACAGGTCGAACTCGACCCCCGGCGGATCGCGCTCGTGTCCTCGCGCACGCCTGGTCGCCTGGAACGGTTGTCAGTGGTAGAGGGTGATCGCGTCGGCGCCGGCCAGACGGTTGGTGCCCTGTTCAGCACCGACTTCCTGACGGCGCAGGTCGACCTGGGCCAGGCAACGCGGCGCGTGCAGACGCTCGCAGGTACGCCGGACGAAACCGGTGCACGCGCGCTCGCCGACGCCGCCCGGCGTCGCCTTCGATTGCTCGGTGCGAGTGAGGCGGAGATCAATCGCGCGGCCGCTGGCGGCGAACCTGCCAGCACCATGTCCCTCCGCTCGCCAATTGGCGGCAGTGTCATCGAAGCGCATGTGCTGCCCGGCGCCGCCGTCGAGGCGGGCGCACCGGTGTTCACGGTGGCCGATCTCTCGGTGATCGACGTCGTGGCGGAGGTTCCTGAGCGGAACCTGCCGCAGGTGCGCACGGGGCAACGCGCCACGATCACCATCGCGGCGTTCGCCGACATGCAGTTCGAGGGGCGTGTCGAACGACTGCGCGATGCGTTGAACCCGGAAACCCGCACGCTGCGCGCCGTGATCCACGTACCGAACGCCAGCCGTCGACTGCGCCCCGGCATGTTCGCCACCGTCCGCCTCGACGTCCCGAGCGCGTCGGGCGTCGGTGCCGGCGCACAACCAATCCTCACGATCCCCGAGAGCGCCATCGTCACCGACGGCGAGCGCCGGTTCGTGTTCGTGGAGACCGGCCCGCGCGCGTACGAACGCCGGGAGGTTCGCACGGCACCACTGTCTGCACCAGGATCCGCGACGCAGCGCACCGCGCTGGTGAGCGTGCAGGATGGGCTCCGAGCCGGCGAGCGCGTCGTCGTCCGCGGCGCCTTCACGCTCAAGAGCGAACTGGCAAAGGCGGGCCTCAGCGATGAACACTGACGTGCGCAAAGACGACATGCCTGTGGGCCCACCATCCGATGCGCCGGACGGTCTCGTGGAACGCATCGTGGCCTGGTCGATCCGACAGCGCGTCACGGTGCTGGTGCTCGTGCTTACCGTCGCCGCTGCCGGATTGTGGGCATTGCGGACACTCCGGGTCGACGCCTTCCCCGACCTCACCGATGCGCAGGTGCAGGTCCTGATCGAGGCACCCGGTCTGTCACCGGTCGAAGTGGAACGACTGATGACGTTCCCCATCGAGGTCGCGATGAACGGGCTTCCCGACGTGACCCTGGTCCGTTCGGTGAGCAAGTATGCGTTCGGCGCCGTCACGGTCGTCTTCGAGGACGGGACCGACATCCAGCGCGCGCGCACACTCGTCAGCGAGCGACTGCAGGGGGTGCGCGACGCACTTCCGCGCGGGTCCAACGCGACGCTCGGACCGCTCTCGGCGGCGAACAGCGAGATTTACATGTACACGGTCGAGTATGCGGGCACGTCGAAGGCGGGCGATACGCTCGACACGCGTGCGCTCCGCACCTTGCAGGATCGCGTCATCCGTCCGCAACTACGCACGGTGCCGGGCGTGACGGAAGTCAACAGCTTCGGTGGCGAAGTGCGTCAGGCGCAGGTGGTCGTGCGGCCGGACCGGCTGGTGAGTTTTGGCCTGACCCTGCACGATGTCGTCGAAGCCGTGGAATCGAACAATGCCGTGGCGGCGGGTGGCTATCTCGAACACCGCGATGAGCAGTACATCCTGCGTGGCCTCGGTGCGGCGGCGACACTCGACGACCTGCGGAACACGGTCATCCGCGCGAGCAGCGCGGGCGTGCCGGTGCTCATCGGTGACGTGGCTGATGTGCGATACGGTGCCGAGTTGCGCCAAGGCGCGGTGTCACACGACGGCCGCGGCGAGGTCGTCAGTGGCATCGTCATGATGCTGCGCGGTGAGAACGGGCGCGAAGTGGTGCAGCGGGTTCGCGAGCGCGTCGCCGACATCAACCGCTCACTCCCGCGTGGGGTGCACGTCACCGCCTATTACGACCAGACGGATCTCGTCGCCGGCACCTTGCGCACGGTCCGCACCAATCTGGTCGAAGGCGGGCTGCTGGTGATTGCCGTGCTGCTGCTTTTCCTCGGCAACGTGCGTGCAGCTCTGCTGGTCGCCGCGACGATTCCGCTGTCGCTGCTCTGCGCCTTCCTCGGCATGCGCTGGCTCGGGCTCTCGGCGAACCTCATGAGCCTCGGCGCCATCGACTTCGGCATGATCGTCGACGGCGCCGTCGTGATGACCGAACACTTCGTCCGCACCCTGCATGGTGACGAGGAACGGGGCGAACTGCCGGATACGCGCGAGGGAATCACCGCTCGCCTGCTGGCCGCCGCCCGTGAGGTGGCACGGCCGATTGCATTCGGCGTCCTCATCATCATGCTGGTGTACGTGCCGATCCTCAGCCTGCAGGGGCTCGAGGCCCGCATGTTCCGGCCGATGGCAATCACCGTGGCGATTGCACTGTTTGGCAGCTTGCTGCTGGCGCTCTGCTTCATCCCTGCGGCCAGTACGTGGGTCTTCCGACGCGGTGCGCGTGAATCACGCATCGCGCAGCGTGTCGAACGCGCCCTCGACCGACGGTACGCCGGAGCCCTTGGTGCAGTCGCAGCGCGACCGACGGTGACCGTCCTGAGCGCACTCGCGATCCTGGTCGCCACGCTCTTCGTCTTGCCACGGCTTGGCACGGAATTCCTGCCACAGCTCGACGAGGGCTCGCTCCTGATCGCGGCAACGAAGGACCCGACGATCTCGCTGTCTCGTTCCGTCGCCATGCAGCACGAGTTGGAGCGGACCGTGCGCATGTCGCCTGAGGTCACCACGGTCGTGAGCCGCGTCGGTCGTGCGGAAATCGGGAGCGACCCGATGGGCGTCAATCAGGCCGACATCTTCGTGATGCTGAAGCCGCGTGACGGCTGGCGTCCCGGCGTCAGCAAGGATTCACTGGAGCGCGAGATCACGGCACGCCTGGAGGATCGTGTGCCGGGCATCGCCATCGGCATGACGCAACCGATGCAGATGCGACTCGACGAACTGATCTCCGGCGTGCGGGCCGATCTTGCGGTCAAGATCTTCGGCGATGATCCGGTCGTCACGCGGGCCGTGGCCGAGCAGGTGGCAACGGTCGTGCGCAGCGTGCGCGGCGCTGATGAAGTGCAGATCGAACAGACCGCCGGCCAGGGATACCTGAACGTCCGACTCGACCGTGCGGCGATGGCCCGATTCGGCATCCCGATGGCGGAAGTGCAGGAGGCGCTCGAGACCGCGGTAGGCGGACGGCCCGTGTCGCAACTGGTCGAAGGCAGCTACGCGGTCGACGTCGCGGTCTACTACCCCGAAGCACTGCGCACATCGCCCGAGGCCATCGGCGCGATCACGGTGCCCACGCCCGCCGGCGCAGCCTCAGGCGGTGCCCGCATTGCACTGTCCCAGATCGCCGACATCCGGCTCGAGAATGGTCCGGTGCAGGTCAGCCGCGAACGTGCGCAACGCTACACGCTCGTGCAGTCCAACGTGGCTGGGCGCGACCTCGGGGGCTTCGCTGCGGACGTCCGCCAGTCCGTCGACAGCCGCGTGACGGTACCGCCGGCCGTGTTCGTGACCTACGGCGGCGCCTTCGAGAATCAGCAGCGCGCGATGGCGCGTCTGCAGGTGGTCGTCCCCCTGTCGATTCTGCTGATTGCGCTGCTGCTATGGGTGTCGCTGCGGTCGTGGTGGTTGGCGGGCCTCGTGCTGGTGAACCTGCCATTCGCCGCCGTCGGCGGTGTGCTCGCCCTCTGGATGCGCGGGCTGCATCTCTCCGTCTCCGCCAGCATCGGATTCATCGCGTTGTTCGGTGTTGCGGTGCTGAATGGATTGGTGCTGCTGACGACCGTCCAGCGTGCGCGGGCGCGCGGCGCATCGGCCCTCGACGCAGCTCTGCACGGAGCACGCGAGCGCCTGCGTCCGGTGCTCATGACGGCACTGGTCGCGAGCCTCGGCTTCGTCCCCGTCGCCCTCTCGCACGGGACTGGCGCAGAGGTGCAGCGCCCGCTGGCCACCGTGGTCATTGGAGGCCTCGTGACATCGACATTGCTGACGCTGTTCGTGCTGCCGACGTTGTTCGCGGCCATCGAAGGGTGGCGCACGAGACGGGCTGAGGTCCGTCGGCGGAAGATCGGCGAGACCGATGTGACCGTCCCGGAACTCGCAACGTGAGTCACGCCCGCAGATCGGCAGCACGCTCCCTCACCTCATCTTCAATGTCACCGAACATTCGGCTCGACCTGCCCCTGCTGTTGCCCGACGTGCAGGACAGCCGTGATGCCTGCGTCGCACGACTGCTGACTGCACTGCAGGCACGCCCAGGGATCACGCAAGCGCATGTCCTCGACGTGGGCGCCACCGAGCCCGGTTCCAGCGTCCCAGCGACGACGCCGACGCTGTGCCTGCACTACGACGCCGACCGGGTGACGCTGACTGAACTGGAAGGGTGGGCACGGTCGGCGGGTGCGTCGATCAGCGAGCAGTTCTCACACCTCTTGTTGCCGATTCGACTGATCGCCACGGAGGATGATGGTGGGCGTCTGGAGTCGCTATTACGGGCCGTACCTGGCGTGACGGCGGCCTCGGTCAGCCTCGCGGCGCAGGTCGCACGCGTCGAGTTCGACCGACGCATCACGTCGCGCGAGCGCATCGATGCCGCATTGCGCGCTGGATCGGCGACGCCTGCAGCCGGCGCGCGGGGTGTACTCGACGCTACGGAGGCGGCACCGGCGGCGGTACCACGCGAAGTTGACGGTCACACGGCAGAGGATGGCCACGACCACGACGCTTCCGTGGCCGCTACTGGCGAGGCAGCCGAACCACGGGGCTGGTATGCGCGCAACCGTGAGCTTGCGTGGAGTCTGTTGTCCGGTGTCCTGCTGCTCGCCGGCTGGCTGGTCGAGCGGAGTGCGTCCCAGCCGCGCTGGCTGGTCATCGCGCTGTTCGCGGTGTCGTACATCTTCGGTGCCCGCGATAACGTCGGCCATTTTCTGGCCGACCTGCGCCGCGGCAAGTTCCACTTCAACAGCGACCTGCTCATGGTCGTCGCGGCGGCGGGGGCCGCCGCGTTGGGCGAATGGGCAGAAGGGGCGTTGCTGCTCTTCCTGTTCAGCCTTGGTCACGCACTCGAACACTATGCGCTGGGCCGAGCTCGCAACGCGATCACGGCACTCGCCGAGCTGGCCCCGTCACGCGCGACGGTGCTCCGCGACGTGAATGGCGCGCGACGCGAGGAGGAAGTCCTCATCGCTGCGGTGCGCCCAGGTGATCTCGTCGTCGTGAAGCCCGCTGAACGTGTACCGGTCGATGGCACGGTGCGAGAAGGCCGGTCGGGCGTGAATCAGGCGCCGATCACCGGCGAGAGCGTCCCGGTGGACAAGGCGCCTGGTGATTCCGTCTTTGCCGGTACCGTGAACGGTGAAGGCGCGCTCGTCATCGATGTCACGGTGGCTGTCGGCGACCGCACGCTGGATCGTGTGATCAAACTGGTCTCCGAAGCCCAGACGCAGAAGGCACCCACGCAACAGTTCACCGAGCGCTTTGCGCGCGTGTTCGTACCCGTCGTCCTGATTGGTGACGCATTGCTGATCGTGGTTCCGCCGTTGCTCGGACTCCTGTCGTGGCCCGAGGCGTTCGCGCGTGCGATGGCAGTGCTCGTCGCCGCGTCGCCGTGCGCCCTCGCGCTTGGCACGCCAGCGGCAGTCCTGTCCGGGATCGCGCAGGCCGCCCGGAACGGTGTGTTGATCAAGGGCGGTGCGCATCTCGAGGCGCTCGGCGGCATTCGCTCGCTGGCGCTCGACAAGACCGGCACCATCACGGTCGGCGAACCCTCGGTGACGGACATCGTGCCGATGGGTGGCGTGGACGAGCGCACGTTGCTGACCAATGCGGCCTCCGTCGAACGGCGCTCACAACATCCGCTGGCGAAAGCCGTCGTGCGTGCGGCTGAGCAACGCGCCCTTACACTCCCGGATGCTGGTGAAATGCAGTCGATCACGGCGCGAGGCGTGCGCGCACCAGTCGAAGGCGCGACGGTCGAGATCGGACGCGCCTTGCTCTTTGAGGATGCCGCAGTCGCGGTGCCCGCTGAAGTCCACTCCGCCGTCGCGCGTCTGGAGCAAGCGGGCCGCAGCACGATGATCGTGCGACGCGTCGGTCACACACCGGAATTCCTCGGCGTGCTTGGACTTGCCGACGAACCTCGTGCGAACGCACGGGAGACCCTGGTCGCACTCCGACGCGCCGGCATCGACCGCATCATCATGCTGACGGGCGACAACGCCGGTGTGGGCAATGCCGTTGGCACCGCCGTGGGCGTTGATGAGGTGCGCGCGGGATTGCTGCCGGAGGACAAGGTGACCGCGATTCAGGAGCTCGCGCTGAAAGGACCGGTGGCGATGGTTGGCGACGGCGTCAACGACGCGCCGGCGCTCGCACATGCCACGGTCGGCATCGCGATGGGGGGTGCGGGTACGGCGGCGGCGCTGGAGACCGCGGATGTCGCACTGATGGGCGACGACCTGAGTCGACTGCCATTTGCCATCGCGTTGTCACGACAGTCGAAGCGCATCATCCGACAGAACCTGTTCGTCTCGCTTGGGGTGATCGCCGTGCTCGTCGTGGCAACGGTCAGCGGCCTGGCCAGCATTGGGCCCGCCGTCATCGCGCACGAGGGCAGCACGCTCGTCGTGATCGCCAATGCGCTGCGACTCCTGCGATTTCAATTGCCGCGTTGAAGGCTGAGAGCGAACCAACCTCGCGTCGGCAGTGGCCTAACCGCCAGGCCGACGCGACTGGTACGCGAAGCCGCTCGCGACCAGCTGGCGCCAGCGCCTCTGTCGGTGACGATAGAAGACCTGGGCGAACAACCAGATGAGCGGCGTCAACATCCGCGCCCGCACGTCGACCTGATCCCGATACAGGATGCCGCCCGTCGTCGGCTCGATGGTGATCAGGTGATCCCACACCGGGATCATCGCACTGTGTCCTGCATCCCGAAGCGCAAAGCCGCGCTCGGCGGGCGGCATCGAGATGACGATGGCCTGTCGGCCGAGCGGTAAAAATCGCAAGAGTGTCAGCGACACCCAGTGGGTACCGGCTGTCCACGTCTCCGGCAGCGGCGCTGCACCGGCCGACCGGAACGACACCAACGGGTACGCGACGTACTGCAGCAACCGTGTCGTCATGACCTGCGAGACCGCCTGATCGACCGTGCAGGGGAGCACCGTGGCAATGTCGATTTTCATGCGATAGGGATGCGGGCGTTCGGAGCGATGGGTCACCGCGGGATACAGTCGAACTGCGTGTGCGCCATCCTGTTCGCAGTGGCGCACGCTGTGTGGGCGGCTCGTCAGAAGTATGTCGCGAACCCCACCTGCCAGCCCGCGCGGCGCACTGTCGGATTACCCAGAAGGTCGCGATGCCATTCCCGCCGATAGTTGGCCTTGAACACCGTGCTAGCCGATGGACGGAAGCTGAGTCCGGGGACGATGGCACGCACGTCATCCCGGATCGGATCGCCGGTCGACTCAAAGGTGCCGACGTTGTAGTCGATGTACTCGAGCCTGAGCGCGGCGTTGACGACCGCGCCGCGGATACCCGCGACGCGCGGCTTCCAGATCGGCACCACGGCGTCGACGTGTGCGCCATGCTGCCGTGAGCCGAACACTTCGATCAGACTGGCCGGCACGGCGACCCGTGTCATCGCCGCCTCGCCACGCAGCGTCATCGGACCGACGGCCACCGCGGCGTCGAGGGCGGTGATCGAGAGGCGACGTCGGTCGTCGACATCGGCGCCATCGACCCGGAACGTGTTGTAGATCGCACCGTAGTGCGACAGCCCGACTTCACCATTCCGCCCGCGCTGCACCGCCAACCGGCCCGAGAATGCGGGAGAGCCGTTGTTGTCTTCCGCGAACTGTTCCGGGCGCTTGCCTGCCGCCAGCAGCGTCCGGCCTTCAGCGTTCAGAATGACACCGTCGCCGAGCCCGTTCGTGAGGTACGCGTCGTACGTCACCGTCACGCCGGGCAGGCCGCGGAGCGGGATCCGCCCGAGAGCACCGAAGCCGATTTCAGCCAGTGTCGCCGGAATGATGCGTGTCGAGACCAGCGGTCGATCTACAAACTCCCACCGTGGTGAGTCGTGGTTCTGGTTGAAGGCGCCGAGCGGCGGCAGCAGGATGCCGGCCCGCAGGACGAATGCCGGATCAATCCGGAAATCCAGCAGTGCCGCCTCGATGGCGATTTCCTCCGTGCCTTTCTCGAACTCCAGCTCCGCGATGAAGCGCAGCCGCTGTCCCACGGATGAGAACAAGAAGATGTTGAATCTACGCATCTCCATCGAGAAGCCGTCGCTGATGCCATCCTGCGTGAAGTGATTGCTGTTTCCTTCCGCATATCCGCCGATGGCGGTCTGGCCGAGCGCGCCGATGAAAGGTCGTGAGTAGATGCTGCCTTGCACGCCGCCCGTGTCGCGCGGGAGGCGCGCCGCACGACTGGCGCTGTCAGCTTTTGTCGTGTCACGCTGTTGGGCGGACGCGAGTGAGGTCATCACGGCAAGGGCAGTGAGCACGGCAACGAACAGCGCGACCGGTCGTGCACGCGAGGGCGGAGGCGGACGCAGCGCGCTCATCGTGTCGCCGGGGATGTGATGATGTACACGCTCGTCGCGTCGCTCGTGACGCGGTAGCGCTGCAGCGGACGCTCTGTCGGCCCCTGCAGGATCGCGCCATCAAACGTGTATTCACTGCCATGGCAGGGGCACTGCAAGGTGGTCGCTGCTGGCTCGACCTGGCAACCGCGATGCCCGCACCGAGTCGACACGGCGATGAACTCGCCGCTGCTCGCGCGATGCAGGTAGATCGGGAGCTCCGATGCGGGATCCTCGACCATCAGGGCGCCGGTACGCTCGAGGTCCACGCGTGGCACGATCAACCGGTCACCCTGCCGGACAGGCGTCAGGTATCGCACGCGTGTGGCAGCGCAACCGGTGACGGTGTTCGGAAGCGCACCGACGAGCAGTGCCCCCGCCACGATCTCGCTGCGACGCAGGAACTCACGACGGCCGATGCACGGCGCGGCCTCAGTGAGATGCGACCGGGGTGAACCCGAGGTGTCAGCATTGTCGCTCATAGGCGTGTCACAAGGACTGGAGATAGGCGAGCAACCGCTCCTGTTGCCCGGCGGGCAAGGCGTTGAACGCCGCGCGACTGCGCGACCCTTCGCCGCCGTGCAGGCGAATCGCATCGCGCAGCGACGTAGCGCGACCATCGTGGAGATAATGCGCACGACCGCCCTGGGACCGCGCCGCCAGCCCGAGTCCCCACAGCGGAGCAGTACGCCACTCAGACGGTTCGGCATCGCCTTCCGTGTACCCGTCGTTCAGCTCCGGTCCCATGTCATGCAGCAGCAGGTCGGTGAACGGCGCAAATTCGACGCGATCCAACTGCGCGATGTCGGATCGACCGGTCGTCATCGACGGGCGGTGGCACGACGCGCATCCGATGGCGACGAATGCCTCTTCCCCCTCGAGCACGGCGGCGTCGGCGACCGAGCGCCGTGGCGGGGGCCGCAGCGTGCGCAGGTAGAACACGACGGCGCTGACGACAGCGGAGCTGACCTCGGGGTCGGGTACGTTGTCGACTGCCTCTGCGCCGAGTTGCCGGTTGTACAGATCGCGTGGCAGGAGGTCCGTCGTGACCCCCATGTCTTCGGCATAGGCGAAGACGGTTTGCTGGACGAGGTTGACCACACGCGCCTTCTTGCCGAAGCGACCGATGTAGGCGCCGTTATGCACGCGCGCCGGGGTCGCTCCGCCGGCGACGGAGGTACGTGCCACGATGCCGCCGAGGAAGTCCGTCGAATCGATGCGAGCCACGCGCCCGGAGACACCGTCGCCATCGGCGTCCGACGGATCCGCGAGGGCGAGGATCGTGGCGTCATCGACCGCCTCGAGAAAGCCGAGTCCGGTGACGGCTGGCGCGGTGAAGCGTGCCACGGCTGTGACGCCGGCTGGCAAGCGCTCAGCGAGGTAGCCGGCAATGGCGCGGTTCTGGAGTTGTGGCCCGCCCTCCGATTCCATGGGGTTGAATCGGCCGTTCTCCATGACGCCGAATCGCGTCAGGTCGAAGACCGGATGCCCCTTCCCCTCGCCCACGTGACAGCCGTCGCAGCTGGTGGCGACGAACAGCGGGCCGAGGCCGTCGGCGGGCGTGAATCGCCGGCCGAACTCGCCATCGCCGGCGGCGTGGAGGGAGAGTTGCGCACCGGCCAAGCCCTCGACCGGGCCATCGAGCAGCAGTGCGTCGTCAGGGGCGCCGGGCATGAGCACATCGCCGCAGCCGCTGAGCGCGACGCAACAGCACACTACCAAACTCAAGCGCTGCAGCAGCGCGGCGGAGTGACGCTCTGGGTGTGTCGGACCTGAAGATCGCATCGAGCCCACCCTTGTGGAGCTTAGAACCAGCCGAGTTGCGTACAGCAACACTGTATATTTCGCATATCCGAAACACAAGTCATTGCTACACTAATCCCTCTCTCGATCCTCAGGTTGCGGGGGAAGGGCCTGCAGGCGCCAGCAATCCCCCCGGAGCACAGGGCGGGCGGCGCGACGCGCAGTGTTTGACACCGACGGGAACCAGCCGCTGACCCAGCCAGCTCTCTGGATGTGCTCGGGCGTCCGCGTGGACCGGAGTGTGCGAATTTCGGCGACGTGGAATTGGCTGCGTCGCAGGCCGATCACCGCGACACTGTCTCCTCATGTGACGCGTGGCAAGCGCACCGCGAGACCGCCGCGCCGCTCGCCGCGTGCGGCCTTCTGGAGGCGACATCGGCAGCACCACTGATGGAAGTCAGCGTCGCGCGCGACGCAGCACCAGGTTCCATGTCGTGGCGATCAAGAGCGCGGCGGCGCCGGCGTAGATCATCTGCATCGCAGGGAAGCCGTGGACGAGGATCACGCCGCTGGCCATCGAGACTCCACCGGCAGCGCCCAATACCAACGGGCCGATATGTCCATGGCACTGCCGCCCGCGCCAGAACCCCCACGTCGCGATGCCCAGGGAGGCGAGCATCACAGGCCAGAGCACCGCATCGCTCCGCAAAAAGCCGAGCCCCAGCGCCGTGACGGTGCCCACGATGATGGGTGTTCCCGCACAGCAGAGCGCGGCGAGGACAGCGCCGATCACGCCGGCGCCATCCGCTGCGGTGGCGACACCGTCACCTCCTCGCCTCGTAACACCCAGACCAGTCACGACAGTCCCACCGGCGTGCAACACGACGCCCCATCGCCATCGCCCTGCATTGGCGGACACACGACGCTGCCGAAGGAGCAGAAGACGCAGCAGTCCCCGGCATTCGGTCGCAGCAGCACCTTGCAGCTCGCACACTCGTGAAAGAACCGGCAGGCGTCGGTCGGCATCGTGAGTTCGTCGACGTGCCCACAGTCCGGGCAGGTGAGGCGCGACTGGAGTTCCATGACGGATGAGCTGAGGGGCAGGTGCAGGACTGCGGCGGAGGCAGTACCATACCTCCGTACCCAAGTACGGAGTCAAGACCATGGCACCCGTGCCAGCATCCGGAATGCTGATCGGCGCCTTCGCCGCCGCGGTCGGCGTCGGCATCGAGACGGTGCGGTATTACGAACGGCGCGGCCTGTTGCCGACATCAGTTGCAGAGCGCGGGCGCGGTCGACGGTATGATGCGTCAGCTGTGTCCAGACTGACATTCATCAAGGCCGCGCAGGATCTTGGCTTCAGCCTCGATCAGGTGGGCGCGCTGCTGCGGTTGAACGATGGTCGCCATTGCGGCGAGACCAGACAGCTCGCGGAGTCCAAGCTGCGCGCTGTGCGCCAGAAGCGTGAGGCATTGCTGAAGATCGACCACGCGCTGTCGATGCTGATTGAGCAGTGCGGGACGACTCGTGCCACGGAGCACTGTCCGTTGATTGCGGCTCTGTCCGCGACATAGGGCATCGCGAGCGCCGATGGATGGGCGATGCTCGCGCACGAGGCGTGACGCGGATCGGTGTGACGGCGCAGTGAGCTGCCCCGTAATCATTCGGCCGAATGTGCTCGACAAACAGACGCGTCAATCGGAGGCACGGAGCCTGCATTATGACCGAGCTCCTGCACGCAATGTCAACACCGAAGAGATCTGCGCTCGCACCCACGCGGGCTGCACCAGCGGTAGCGCATGACTCGCCCCGACGTAGACGCGCAGCAGACAGTCCCGGTGCGACGACGCGAGTTCACGGATCGGTCCGACCGGCGCACTCTCGTCGCGATCTCCGTGCAGGCATAGCATCGGGATCCGGCCCTCGACGGATGCGAGATCTGGTGTCAGGTCATAGTCGTAGATGACCTCCCACAGCGTGGACGTGGACGAGCGCCACGTCATCTGGTTCAGGTCTTCGGCCACCTCGCGAGGAACATCCCGAATGAGCGAGGGGAGCGCCCAACCAAGGAGACGACGGCTCACCAGACACGCGATGGCCGCCGGGATCATGTGCGTCATGATCCATCCCTCCGCGCCACGGCGACCGAAGTACCCCTTCGCGCTTTCGGTACGTCCGAAGTACGGCATGCTCACGAGCACCAACTGTGCGATTTCGTCGGGGTATCGGGCTGCATAGGTGACAGCCAGGCGTGCACCGAGTGAGTGACCGACGAGCACCAGAGGACCAGTTGCCGCGACGGGTTGCAGCACCTGGCGCAACGCCGCGATGTGCCGGTCGACGCTGTACTCCTCCCACGGCTTCGGTGAACGACCGAAGCCGAGCAGGTCAACGAGCAACAGACGGGCATTTGCGGTCAGCGCCATGACGCGCGTCTTCCAGAAGCGTGTGGTCGCGCCGAGGCCGGGGAGAAACACGATGGTCGGGCCGGCGGATGGTGGCGTCGCCTGCAAGGGCTCGGTGTAGAGCGGACGCCGGGCGTCAGCGCCATCGTCCCCTTCGCTGACGGCCACTGCACCGCCGCCCACGACCGCGACCCCCAACACCACACCGATGCGCTTGAGCGCAGTACGACGTGACTGCACCGGACCCACACCCGCGCGCTCCTGCCGCCGGCCCGCGTTGCTCCTATCCATGCTCAGGCAGTCGCGAGGCGATTCCTGCGACGCCGCCCTGCGCTGCGCAACAGTTTTGACACCTCGATGATCGTGACCGGCACCAGTCCGGCGCCTATCGTTAGTGCGCAGTCGCGCCACGACAGCGGCGTGATCTGCAGCACTCGCTGCGCGACGGCGACGTGATGCAATGCGTATTGCAGGATGACCGACGCGACGACCACGACCAGCAGCCGAAGATTGGTGAAGGCACCGACCTCCCAGAGCACCTTGTCGGCACTCCGTGCCGAGAATGCGCGGAAGAGTTCCCCGAACACGAGGACGGAGAACGCAAGATTGCGCGCCTCCGCCAGCTCGCGTGACCGGAGCGCCCACAGGTAGACGCTGAGCGTGACCGCTGCCTGCAACACGCCCGTCAGTACGATGAATCGCCACTGCGCCACGCCAAGCATTGGCTCGTCCGGCGACCGCGGGGGACGCATGAGCACGTCCTTCTCCGGCGGGTCGAGCACGAGCGCCAGCGCTGGCACCCCGTCCGTCACGACATTGATCCACAACAGTTGCAGCGGTACGAGGGGAAGCGGGAGGCCGCTCAGCGCCGCAACCAGCATCACCGTCAACTCCGCCATGTTGCCCGACAGCAGATAGACGAGCGTCTTGCGGATGTTGTCGAAGATGCCGCGACCCTCGCGAATCGCGGCCACGATACTCGCGAAGTTGTCGTCGGCCAGCACCATGTCCGATGCTTCCCGGGTGACTTCCGTACCGGTCTGCCCCATCGCGATCCCGACATGCGCTTCCCGTAACGCCGGTGCATCATTGACGCCATCGCCCGTCATGGCGACGACGGCACCGCGCGCCTTCCACTCGCGAACGATACGGATCTTGTCCTCCGGCGTCGCACGGGCATGAACGACGTCACCAGCCGCGTCGCTCCCGGTCACGATGCCGAGTTCCTTCGCGATAGCCGCCGCAGTCAACGGATGGTCACCGGTAATCATCACCGTGGTGATCCCTGCGCGCCGCGCCGTCGCAATCGCTTCGATGGCCTCCGGTCTCGGCGGATCCGCAATGCCGATCAAGCCCTGCAGCGTTGCCCGCGTCTCATCACCGGCAGGCGCGACTGCCACCGCCAGGACGCGAAGGCCGCGTTCCGCCATTGCGATGTTCGCGGCCTCGACCCCATCCGGCTGCGTCTCGCACAATGGCAGAATGCTTTCGATGGCACCCTTCAAGTACACTCGCCGATCCTCCCGCTCAATCGACATGCGCTTGAGGAGCGTGTCGAAGGGTTTCTCCGCGACGCGCGGATTGCTCTCCTCGATCTGCGCACGATGGATGCCCCGCTCGGCGGCCGCGATCAGGATCGCGAGCTCGGTGGGATCACCAACCCCATCGACGCCGTCCTCCCGCAGCTCGGCGTCCACACATGCGGCAGCGGCCGCGAGCAGCTCCTGACCGTCACCACCCCAGACGTCGCGGACGCGCATCACACCGGTCGTGAGCGTCCCCGTCTTGTCTGTGCAGATGACCGTGGCATTCCCCAGCGTCTCGACAGCCGGCAATCGCCGCACCAGCACATGACGTGACGCCATGCGTTGCACGCCAACCGCCAGCGCGATGGTCACCACGGCCGGCAATCCCTCAGGCACGGCCGCAACCGCCAGCGATACCGCCACCATGAATACCTCGATGGCCGGCCAGCCACGGATCACGCCAGCGAGGGCGACGATGGCAACGATCCCACCGCAGATGAATAACAGCGACTTGCTGACGCGAGCCAGGCGGTCCTGCAGTGGCGTCGCACTCTCCTCCGCCGTCGCCAGCAAGTGCGCGATCTTACCCAGCTCGGTCTTCATCCCGGTCGACGACACGATGGCCGTACCAGTCCCCGTCGAGACTGACGTGCCCATGAAGACGAAGTCCCGACGTTCGGCGAGTGGTGTGTCGGGGCTGGTCAGCGTCACGTTCTTCTCCACCGGCGCGCTCTCGCCAGTCAGTGCCGCTTCATTCGTCGTCAGCGCATTCGCCTCCACGAGCCGAGCATCTGCCGCCGTCACGTCGCCGGCTTCCAGCAGAAGCGTGTCGCCGGGCACGACCGTCGCGGCGGGCACCAGCTCGACCCGTCCATCACGCTTGACCCTCGCCCGGGGAGCGGTCATGGACCGGAGTGCGAGCACGGCGCGTTGCGCCCTGAACTCCTGCATGAAACCGATGATCGCGTTGACCACGACGATTGTCAGAATTGCCCCGGCGTCCAGCCACTCACCGAGCACCGCTGAAACCATACCCGCTGCGAGGAGCAACCAGATCACGGGACTCGTGAACTGGCGAAGGAAGAGCGCGGCGGCCGACGCAGCGGGTTCGAGCGCGAGCTCGTTCGAGCCGAACTCGCGCAGCTTGCGCTCCGCCTCCGATGCCGACAACCCGACCTGCGGCGAGGTCGAAGTCACGTCTGCTGGGCCAGGGTGCGGAGCCATCAGCGCAAGTGACCAGCCATGTCCTCACAGGACTCTGCGCTGCGGGCACACATGTCCGCACACTCCTCCATCATCGCATCGCCAGCACCGAGCGAACGGCAGAAGTTCTCACAGATTCGACAGGCCATGGCACAGACGCCGCACACGGCATCGTGAATCGGCGATCCGCGCAGGACCAGATCTGCGGCCGTCGCGCAGAGTCGTGCACAGTCGAGCATCGCGGTCTGATGCTCACGTCCTGCATGCTCCCCAGTCATCTCGAGGCAATGCGCCGCGGTCAGGGTGCACGATGCGTACGTGTTGAGGCACCGTCTCGCGCAGTCCTGCATCATGACATTCTTCTGTTGGTGGTCACTGTCGGACATCGTCCCTCCCGTCGATTGTTGCTTCCGTCACAAGACCCCCGCGGCAGGCCGACACTAGGCCAGCGACGGTACCGTCGGATCGCTTGGTGCCATGCGTCCTGGGCCGTCGGTACGATTCGCACGAGCCGCGGCCACCAGTTGCCGTTCCTTGACCAGTGAGTAAATGGCCGGTACCACTAGGAGGGTCAGGATGGTGCTGCTCACCATGCCTCCAATCATGGGCGCGGCGATGCGCTTCATGACGCTCGCACCCGTACCGGTGCCCCACAGGATCGGCAACAATCCGATCATGGTCGACGCAACGGTCATCATCTTGGGCCGCACGCGTTCGACGGCCCCTTCGATCACGGCCTCGTAGAGGTCCTTCACCGTCGGCACCTTCCCGTCAGCACTGCGCTCGGCCCACGCGCTATTCAGGTAGACGAGCATGATGACGGCCGTCTCGGCCGCCACGCCGGCCAACGCGAGAAAACCGACCGTCACCGCCACCGACCACTCGTAATCGAGCGCCCACAGGAACCAGATGCCGCCGATGAGCGTGAACGGAATCGAGAGCATCACAATCAGCGTCTCGCTGATGCTACCGAAGTTGAAGTACAGCAGCAGGAAGACGATGGCCAGTGTCGCGGGGACGACGAGCTGCATCTTTGCCGTGGCGCGCTCCATGTACTCGAATTGCCCACTCCATGCCATCGTGTAGCCTGCCGGAAGGACGAGATCACGACTGACCACTTGCTTCGCGTCGGCGACGTAGCCCCCGATATCCGTTCCCTCGACGTCCACATACACCCAGGCAGTGGGCTGCGCGTCCTCCGTCCGGACGACCATTGGGCCCGAGACCTGACGGATGGTCGCGACCTGACCGAGCGGGATCTGGGCGGCACCGCGACTCGGAGCACGGCTGTTGGCGGTTGCCATGCCATCGCCCATCGACGCGGGGGCTGTACCTGCGTCGTGGCTCACGGGAACGAGGACGGACGCCAGTCGTTCGGGCGTATCGCGCAGTTCCTGTGGGTAACGCACACGGACGCCGTATCGCTCGCGGCCCTCGACGGTCTGCGTGATCGTCATCCCACCGATGGCAGCCGCAATCACCGTCTGGATGTCGCCGACGTTGAGGCCATGGCGCGCCGCGGCGACGCGGTCGATGTCGATGTCGAGGTAATACCCACTGACGGCTCGCTCGGCGAATCCGCTGCGCGTACCGGGCACCGTCTTGAGGAGTGACTCGAGCTCCTTGCCGAGCCGCTCGAGCGTGGCCAGGTCCGGCCCGAAGAGCTTCACACCAACGGGGGTGCGGATGCCAGTCGCGAGCATGTCGATGCGCCCCTTGATCGGCATCGTCCAGGCATTCGTCACCCCAGGCATCCTGACCGCCGAGTCCATGGCGGCGACGAGCCTGTCATAGGTCATACCGTCTCGCCATTCCGACTTCGGCTTGAGCGAGATCGTGGTCTCCGCCATGTCCAGTCCCGCTGGGTCCGTGGCGGTGTTCGCACGTCCCGCCTTGCCCCAGACGCTGGCCACTTCAGGGAATGACTTCAGGATCGCGTCCTGCTGACGCAGCAATTCGCGCGCTCGGGCAACGCTGATCCCAGGCAGCGTTGACGGCATGTACAGGATGGTGCCCTCCTCGAGCGGTGGCATGAACTCGCTGCCGATGCGCTGGAATGGGATGTACGTCACGATCAGCGCGGCCGCCGAGAGGCTGATCATTCCCCAGCGGTGCGCCATCACCCATGCGAGCACCGGGCGGTAGCCGCGAATCATCGCGCGGCTGAGTGGATTCTTCGCCTCGCGATAGATCTTGCCGCGGATGAACAGGCCCATCAGCACCGGCACGAGCGTGATGCTGAGCAGACTGGCGGCGGCCATCGCAAACGTCTTCGTCAACGCCAATGGCTTGAAGAGGCGACCTTCCTGACCCTCGAGCGTGAAGACAGGGATGAAGGAGACCGTGATGATCAGGAGCGAGTAGAACAGCGACGGACCGACCTCCTTGGCCGAGGTCAGTACGATGTCCATCCGCTCGCGTGTCGTCAGCGTGGCAGTATCGATGTGTGTCGCACCCGCGGGCGCCCGACGCTCGAGGTGCTTGTGCATGTTCTCCACCATCACGATAGCCGCGTCAATCATCTCACCAATCGCAATGGCGATCCCGCCGAGTGACATGATGTCCGCGCCAATGTCGAAGGCGCGGAGGCCGATGAAGGCAATCAAGACACTGATCGGCAGCGTGATCACCGCCACAAGCGCGGAGCGCACGTGCAGCAGGAACACGACGCAGATGACCGCGACGATGATTGCCTCCTCCAGAAGCGTCTCACGCACCGTCCCGATGGACTCCTCGATGAGGGCGCTGCGGTCATAGACCGGACGCACGACGACCCCCGGCGGCAGTCCCGACTGGGCATCGCCAAGCTTTGCCTTGACGCGCTCGATGGTGGCGAGTGCATTCTCACCGAATCGCATCACGACGATCCCGCCGACCGCATCACCGCGCCCATCGAGGTCCGTGATGCCACGGCGGACGGCAGGACCGACGGAGACACGACCGAGTTCGCGCACCCGGATCGGCGTGCCTGCCTTCGTCGCACCAACCACCACATTCTCGATGTCGCCAATGCCGCGCAGGTACCCGAGCCCACGCACCATGTACTCGCGCTCCGACAACTCCATCACCATCGCGCCGACGTCACTGTTGGCCGCCTGGATGGCGCTCATGACTCGAGTCAGCGGAACGCCGTACGCCTGCAGCCGCGTAGGGTCGATATCGACCTGATACTGCTTCTCGAAGCCGCCAACACTCGCCACCTCGGCCACGCCGGGTACTGCGGTGAGCGCGTACCGGAGATACCAATCCTGCACACCGCGGAGCTGTGCGAGGTCGAGGCGGCCGGTCGTGTCTTCGAGGGCATACTGATAAATCCAGCCCAGGCCCGTGGCGTCAGGACCGAGTGTCGGCGAGACGTTGGCAGGCAGCCGGCCCTTGATGCCGTTCAGATACTCGAGGACGCGCGACCGCGCCCAGTAGAGGTCCGTTCCGTCCTCGAAAATCACGTAGACGAAGGAGACACCGAAGAATGAATACCCTCGTACCGTGCTTGCACCGGGGACCTTGAGCATCTCGGCAGCGAGGGGATAGGTCACCTGGTCTTCGACGATCTTCGGCGCCTGCTCGCCGTATTCCGTCTGCACGATCACCTGCACATCGCTGAGGTCGGGCAACGCCTCCAGTGGTGTGTTCCTGATGGCCCAGATGCCGCCGAGCGACAGCGCCAGCGCCATGATGCCGACGATCAGGCGATTCTGCGCCGACCACTCGATGAGTCGATTCAGCATCGCATCACCTCGGCCGGTGTCCTGAGTGCGCTTCGGAGGTGTCCGACGGGTTCGCGCGCGCTGGCGAACGTGTCGGCCGTGCCGGCGGCTTTGGTGACGTCCTCGGCGCCGCCGTCGGCGGTATCGTCATCTCCATCCCCGGCATGTCACCCATACCACCGAGCGCCGTACCCAGGTTGGACTCCGCATCCACCAGAAAGGTCGCCGAGGCCACCACGGTATCGCCGAGCTGTAGCCCGCGCATCACCTGGATACGTTCAGCTGTAGCCACCCCGAGCGTGACGCTGCGGGGCTCGAGCTGACCGTCAGCGCGGCGTACAAACACCAGCTGACGCTCGCCTGTAGCCAGCACTGCGCCGCGCGGCACCGTCAGCACGGCCGCACGCGCCGTCCCTGTGATGTTGACGGTGGCGTACATGCCGGGCTTCAGTCGCATTCCCCTATTGGTCACCTGCGCGCGCACCCGCGCCGTCCGTGTCTCCGGGGTCAGGGTGGGATAGATGTATGCGATGCGTCCAGTCCATCGCTCTCCAGGGTACGCATCCAACTCCGCATCGACGACCTGACCGACACGGAGACTGCGGAGGTCCTGCTCGTACACTTCGGCTTCGATCCAGACCGTGCTCAGATCGGCGACGCGAAAGAGTGCATCGCCGGCCATGATCCGCTGTCCCTCAGTCACCGCCTTTTCCGTGACGACTCCCTCCGCGCCCGCTCGGAGCGTGAGCGTCCGCTGCACCCGCCCTGTGCTTTCGATGCGCGCAATCTCGTCAGCGGAGATGTCCCAATAGGCGAGTCGCCGACGCGCCGACACGAGCAGATCATCGGCTCCAGATCGGGTCTCCGTCGTTGCCTCGGCGACCTCACCGGAGAGTCGCTTCGCAAGCAGCAATTCCTCTTGCGCGCTCACCAGCATCGGCGAGAAGATCGCGAGCAACGGATCGCCACGTCGCACCTGGAGACCGGTGAAGTTCACGTACAGCCGTTCCACCCACCCATCGACCTTCGGTGAGATGGTGCGCACACGCGTCTCATCGACCACGACCTGGCCGGCCGCACGGATCTGTCCGGAGAGCTCCTCGAGCGTCACCGCTGCGAACGTGACGCCGATACGGCGCGCCTGATCTGAACTCAACATCACTGGGGCCGCGCTGTCGGCGCCTCGCGCCATCGCCGTGTGGTCCTCGCCTGCGGCGTCGGGCGTCGATGGCGTTCGCGTCACCCACCACGTCACGCCAAGCGCCGCAATGGGCAGCAAGACGACGGCCACGATACGTAGCACGCGCCAGCGTGGCTTGTCTTTAACGGGGGTGACGGGCGCTTCCTTGCCGATCTCTGGCATCAGCGGGACCCTCCATCACGAGCTGGCGGGGATCGGCGCGGAGACACCGGAGGCGCTCCGACGAGCGGCTGCCCCACGATCATCTCCAGATCGCCCCAGGCACGTCCTTCTGCTGCGTCGAGGGCCAGCAGTTCCTGACGGTATCGGTTCACGGCCATGCGATTGTCGATGACGGTCATGAAATCCACGCCACCGGTGCGATACGACGAGAGCGATGATGTCGTAGCCGCTTCCGCCTGTGGCAGGATGCTGGAGCGGTAGAGCACACGCAGTCGACGCGCGCTGGTGAGCGCCGCGCGCACCTCCGTCAGGCGGCTGCGCGTATCTGCACGCATGGCGATCAGTTCTGCTTCGGCCATCGCGCGCATCGCCACGCTTTCCTCACGCATCCGGAGCTGTCGTGATCCGGCAAAGATGGGCAGCGATGCCCCGGCCATCAGGCTGCCCATGCGGTCGATGCCCATGGGCATTCGGCGCTGGCCGTATTGGACGCCGAGCTGCAGGTCGGGCCAGAGTTCGCGGCGCGCCAGGGTCGCATCTGCGGCTGCGGCTCGTACGTCGGCTGCTCCAGCCGCAAGCATGGGCTGCGTTTCGGATGCCGCCTGCACGAATGTCTCCACGCTCGGCACCTCGTCTGGAAAGGCTGGAAGTACCGAACGCCCGGCGACGGCGTCGGGGGAGGTGTCTGCGGCCGCCGCCAGCCGAGCACTCGCGCCCTCGAGCATGGCCTCCATCCGGACGATCTCCTCATCCATCCGGGCGATTTCCACGCGGGCGCGGAGCACGTCGGCCTGCCGTCCATCTCCGACGCGATACATCGCGGTGGCGACGGCCGCCACATCCTCCAGCAGCCGCCGCGTCTGCCGTGCAATGGTGAGCGCGCCCTCGAACTGGTAGCGCTCGTAGAACGCCATTGCGGCCGCGGACCGCGCCGTCCACAGCGCATCCGCAGCACGTGCGTGCACGGCATCAGCGCGGGCGCGGGCTGCGCGGCCAGCAGCGGACAGTTTCCCGGGAAACGGGACCATCTGCATGAGCTGCAGCTGCACCATGCCGAGCGCCTCATCGGGCCGGAGCGAGGGCAGCGAGTAGTTCATGAAGCCCACCTGCAGTTCGGGATCCGGCGGACGCCGCACGCCCGGGATCCGTGCATCAGCGGCGCGCGCGAGGGCTCTTGCGGCTTGCACGCGAGGACTCCGACTCGCGACCAGCGCATACACCGAGTCGAGCGTCAGCGCCGACGGAGCACTCTCGAGCGGGGGCACGACTTGGGCGACTACCGGCGTGCCCATCACCGTCCCGATGAGGAGCACGCCGCAGGCTCGTGGCACAGACCACCGGGACCAGACGCCTCGATCACCTCGATGCGCCCTTGCAGATGCTGCAGTGGTCTGACACCAGTGGTGGTGTCCGCCGTTCACATCCGACAATGGGATCACCTCGAAGGGGGCAACGCTCCCGGCACGGCGCGGCACCGCGCGCGTTGACCGGTCCATCAACGCGTCACGTGGACTCCTCTGGTGCTCAGGTTCACGATACCTCCACGCGGCGAGCCGCTGCGTCGGGGTTTTGACAGACCCGTGTCCGTGTTCGCCTGACACTTGACACTCGGCCTGAGGTACGTCGCATGGCGCGCCGCCGTCTCGACTCGGCGCTGATGTGAGTTCGAGGCGACCGCGCTCACAACGACGTGCGACGAAGGAGCTGCGCATTGATCGCCACGATGATCGTGCTCAGTGACATCAGCACCGCCGCGAGCGCTGGCGTGAGGAGAATCCCCCACGGCGCGAGCGCGCCGGCGGCCAGCGGAATCGCCACTACGTTGTAACCCGCCGCCCACCAGAGATTCTGGATCATTTTGCGATAGCTCGCGCGCGACAGGGCGATGATCCGCGGAATGTCGCGCGGGTCACTGCGCACGAGGACCACGTCGCCCGCTTCCACGGCGACGTCCGTGCCGGCCCCGATGGCAATGCCGACATCGGCGGTGACGAGCGCCGGCGCGTCGTTGACGCCATCGCCGATCATCGCAACGCGCTTTCCCTCCTGCTGCAGTCGCTCGATGTGCGATGCCTTCTCGTCAGGGAGCACCTGCGCCAGTACCGTGTCGATTTTGAGTTCCTTGGCGACCGCATCCGCGACGGCTTTTGCGTCGCCGGTCATCATGACCACCTCGATCCCCGCCTCGTGAAGTCGATTCACCGCCTCCACTGATTCTGGCCGGATCGCGTCTGCGACGGCAAAGGCGGCGAGCGTCCGCTCACCCTCGACGAGGTAGATCACTGCCTGTCCCCGTGTTGCCGCTGCCTGCGCAAACTTCACGAGCGATGCGGCGGGCGTCACCTTCAGCTGGGCCAGCAGGTTGGGGCCACCCGCCGCCAGCGCCCGTCCCGCCACGGTCGCGCGCACGCCGCGCCCGGGAATCGCTTCAAACGAGGTCGCGGCACCAGGCGTGATGCCTCGGTCGGTGGCGCTCAGCACAATCGCACGCGCCACTGGATGCTCGGCGTCGTGTTCGAGCGCCGCGGCCAGTGACAGCGCGTCCTCCTCGGAGAGCCCCCCGTCCGTCGCCATCGCGACCACGCGGTGTTCACCAAGCGTGAGCGTCCCGGTCTTGTCGAAGACGACCGTCGTCACGCGTCGCGCTTCCTCGAGACCGCGTCGATCACGGACCAGCAGGCCATTTCGGGCACCGAGTGTCGTGGAGATCGCCAGCACGAGCGGCACGGCCAGCCCGAGCGCGTGAGGACACGCGATCACGAGTACCGTGACGAAACGTTCGATGGCCACCGCGACAGTCGCCCCGCTCAGCAGCCACGCGACGAGGGTGATCACGCCAGAGCCGAGCGCCACCCACGTCAGCCAGAACGCAGCTCGATCCGCGAGCGCCTGGGCGCGTGATCGCGAGGTCTGCGCCTGCGCGACCAATCGCATGATTCCGGCGAGCGCGGTGCGATCACCTGTGCCCGTCACCTCAATCCGGAGCGCACCGGTGCCATTGATCGCGCCTGCGATCACCGTGGCACCGATGTCCTTCGGCACCGGCGCTGACTCTCCTGTCAGGAGCGCCTCGTCGACGCTGCTGCGACCATCACGGACCACGCCGTCCGCTGGAACGCTCGCTCCCGGTCGCACCAACATGATGTTGCCGATGACGAGGTCGTTGACCGAGACCTCCTCGAGCGCTTCGCGACCGTCGGCGGCCACGGTCACGCGCGTCGCCATGTCGGGCAGCAACTTCGCGAGCTCACCCAACGCGCCCTGTGCCTGCGAGATGGACCGCATCTCGAGCCAGTGGCCCAGCAGCATCACGGTGATCAGCGTGGCCAGTTCTTCCCACAGCGGCATGCCGGGAAAGCCGAGCGTTACCGCCAGGCTGAAGACGAACGCGACACTGATCGCGAGGGCGATGAGCGTCATCATGCCGGGCAGCCGATCCGCGATCTCGCGCGCGGCGCCTTTCAGGAACGGTGTCCCGCCGTAGATGAAGAGCACCGTGCCGAACAGCGCCGGTACCAAAGTGCTGCCCGGGAAACCGGGTGGTGCGTATCCGAACGCGCTGGGCAGCATGTGGCCCCAGACGAGCGTCGGCAGCATCAGCGCCAGTGACCACCAGAACTTGTCCCGGAACAGGGCGACCGAGTGACCGGCGTGCTTGTCGTGGCCTTCATGACCCGCGGCGGGGCCGCCATGATCGTCGTGTCCGCCGCCGCGCTTCGGGTCGTCAGCTCGGGTCACATTCGACGGCTTCGACGTGGCGTTCGCGTGTGTCGCGAGGTTGGAGCCCTGCGCCGCACCCTGCTCCCCGTGCGCGGGATGATCACGAGCGACGTGTGGTGCCACGACGTCTGCGTCTGGGCCATCACCGCTCGTGACGCTCGGGTGGCCCGCGCCATGATCGGCGTGCTCTCTGGTTGACGATGGATCGGTCATCCGCCGCGTACTGGCTTCGACCAGCCACCGCCGCCAGAGTGGGATCTCCTCGACGTGTGCCTGAGACTACCCGGAAAATCACAACGCGTCATGTTCGTGCCCTCGAGGGAGCCTTCAACGTGCGACACGGACAGGACCAGTCATGGTCATCGACGCTGAACCCGCAGTGAATCGCCGCGGCATTTACCCGGTCGTCGACAGGATGCCGATGCAGTGCTTTTATGCATGATAAAGGATGAGTGCAACCCACGGCCCTCGTGCCTCACGGCCAGGGCGGGCAGAGTGCCCGGGCCGGGCCGGCCCGGCCCGGCCCGGCCCGGTTCCCGCCTTGTCCGACTTGCCCGGCTCGTGCAGTTTATGCATCATAAAGCGAGCGTCCGAAGTCCCACCCACACCCGAGCCGCGTGCCCAGCAAGCGCAGCACTGGAACTGCACCGCGCGGCATTCGCGTCGCGCCGACGTCGCCGCTCCCGCCCCAGTTGCACGACACCATCCGTCTCTCAGCCGACGGCTTGGCGAAGGTGCTCGGCGATCTGGAAGCGCGCGTGATGGCGGCCATGTGGCGCCTCGGTGCGCCTGCCACCGGGCGCGCGGTTCACGCGCAGGTCGCAGCGACGCATCAGGTGGCGCTGCTCACGGTGATCACGGTCCTCAACAAGCTGGTGCGGAAGCATCTGCTCCGACGCGAGGAGCGCGACGGGCTGCTGCATTTCGAGGTCACGATGACCGAGGCGGCCTTCATGGCGCATGCGAGTCGCCGCGTCGTCGAGGGGATCCTGTCATTCAGTTCGGATGCCATGGCGGCATCGCTGGTCGACGTCCTCGCCGAGCGTGACCCGGATCAGCTGGCGGAACTGGCGCGCCTCATCGAGGAGCGACTGAAGTCGTGATGACGTCGTGTGTGCGAGTCGATGCCTGACGGCAGCGCCCACACGCTGACGCTACGTCGCGGCGTCGACGAGCGGGAGGCGCGACATCGGCGAAGGCTGTTGTTCGTCATTGGCATCCTGCTTCTCGCCGCGACGAGCCCCGTGATGGTGCACCACGCCACGGGTGAGATCGGGACACTGCTCGACGGTCGCGACCACCTCTGGAGCATCTGCCTGATCGCGCTGCATCAGCTGCTCGACCCAGTGCATTCCGTCTTTCACGTACTGCTCATCGGCGGCGTCGCGTACGCCGTGATTGACCGTGCCCGTGCCTGGTGGCGCCTCCGTACGACGCTCGGCCTGATCCTTGCGCGGCCCGTCGTCTCGACTGACGGAACATTCGTCGCGGCACGCGCAGCGGCGGTGCCAACGGACTCGATCCGGCTCGTCGATGGGCTGCCAATTCCCGCCTTCACCATCGGCTGGTTCCGTCCCGTCATCCACGTCAGCACGGAGCTGGAGGGTCAACTTTCGCAGGCGCAGCTCGCTGCGGTGCTGGCACACGAGTACGCCCATGTCCGCCGACGCGACCCGCTTCGCCTCACGGTGCTGCGTGCGCTGGGGTGTCTGCTGTTCTGGCTGCCCGCCATGCGACGGCTGGCTGCCGATGTGGCGGACGACGCGGAGATCATCGCAGACGACTTTGCGGTGCGCGGCGATCCTGTCGCGCTGGCCTCCGCGATCCTGGCGCTCGCGCAGTGGCGCGCGCCGGGTCGCACCGGCGGTGCGTCGTTGCAGCACGGCGGCGCCATCGTCGGTTTCCATCGTGACGCCATGCTCGACCGGCGGATCAACCGTCTCCTCGGCAACCAATCGAGCATCACCTCGCAGGTGACGAAGCCATCGCTGTTCGGCGCCGGCGTGGCCCTCCTGCTCGCGTGGGGTTCAGGCCTTGCCGTGGCCCACCCGATGACCAGCCACAGTGACCACTGCACGCACACGCGACTGGCGGCGTACGAACATGTCTTCTGTCTCGTTGGCCACACTGCCTCGACGGCCCGCGATTGTCCACATCATGGCGACGGCGGCTGACGCGCCGTCGTTCGCCACGCCAGCTCTGACTCTTCGTCTTCCGAGCCGCATATGCATCGCTCCGTGATCCACCTCATCGCCGTCGCCACTGCCATCACGATTGGCGCACCTGCGGCGCATGGCTCCGTGCGCGATGACGCACACGCATCCGACTCGACGCGGGCGTCGACGATGCCGGCGACGGTGACGGATTCCGCCGACGTCGCCGGCGTCGTCAATGCATACCACCGCGCGCTGGCCGCCGGTGACAGCGCCGCCGCCATGACGCTGCTGGCGCCTGATGCCATCATCCAGGAGAGCGGCAGCGTGGAGACGCGAAGCGACTATGCGGGGCACCACCTCCCCGGCGACATGCGCTTCGCGCAGGCATTGCCCGGCGTGCGGAGTGCGCAGCGCGTCGTCGTCGTCGGCGACGTCGCGTGGAGCACCTCGACCAGTGTCACCAAGGGGAAGTACCGTGACCGTGACATCAATTCCGTGGGTGCGGAGTTGATGGTGCTCGGGCGCGTTGATGGTGTGTGGCGGATTCGCGCCATTCACTGGTCGTCGCGGACACCACGTGCGTGATCCAAGGCTGAACGTGCGGGCTCACCTTTTGAGAGTCTTGGGCTCTTGCAGACGAAACGCTCAGCAGACGCTCACACAACTTGTTCATTCAAGTCCGCCCCTCTCCCAGCGCGTGAATCGCACGCTTGATCCACATATTGCACAGCGTTCAACATGCTCGTCGCGCCCGAGGCCGTTGTACAATCGATGATCCGTGTCCGCACCAACTCACCAGAGGTTTGCATATGGAATTAAAGGCTGCCATCGGAAAGCTAGAGCGCCTTGGACCCGTTCAGTCGTTGCTTCGGCGTCGCTATGTCCGGCGATTCGCAACCGTCCATGGCACGAATTGCTGGTTGGGCGTCTACGGCAGCTTCGAGGAGGCGCTGCGCGCGGCACCGCAGACCGCACCGGTCGGGTACAATCATGCGTCGGCGGCATCGCTGTACGAAGATATGGTGAATCGCGTCCAGGCAAAAGACTATCCGGCGCTCTACTGGTTGCGTCGGACGCTCGACCGCGCGTCGACGGTGTTCGATTTTGGTGGAAACGTCGGGATATCGTATTACGCGTATCAGAAGTACCTGGCTGGCTGCGGGCCGTCACATTGGACCGTCTGCGATGTGCCAGCGGTGATCAATGCCGGAAGCCGACGGGCTGTCGAGCAAGGCGCCACAGCGCTCCAGTTCACCAGCAGTTTTTCAGACGCGTCCGGTTGCGATGTGCTCTTCACGGCTGGCACGTTGCAGTACATCGAGTCACCGTTCGACGCGCTCGTAGAGACGCTTTTCAGGCGTCCGGCGCACATTGTGGTCAACATGATGCCGACGTTACCGGATCGCACGGTGATCACGCTGCAGAATATCGGCATCAGCTATTGCGCATACCGGATCATCGAGCGCGGGGCGCTCGCACCGGCGCTGCAACGGCTGGGCTACGTTCTCGAAGATGAGTGGATCAATCCGGAGACCCGTACTCGCATGCCTTACGCGGACGATATGCCTGGGATCACCTGGATCGGTCAATATTACCGGCTGGCGGTTTCGTGATTGTCTCACGAGAGCCATTGGCATCGCCTGATCAATCGTCGCACAGCGGTGCTGAGCGCGCTAGCGCTCGGAGTCGTCATATGCACGGTTTCCGGGCGACATGCGGTTCGCGTAGGCGCTCGCATGGTTCGGAGTGCGCAGCGGGGGCCGTCGGCGGCGGCGCGTGGGACACCTCGACCAGCGTCACCAAGGGTGAGTACCGTGACCGCGACATCAATTCCGTGGGTGCAGAGTTGATGGTGCTTGCACGCGTTGGTGGCGCGTGGCGGATTCGCGCCATTCACTGGTCTTCGCGCACGCCGCGCAGCTGATCGTCCGCACCATCGTTCGCACTCACGGTCCGCTGGCATCACCCGTTCGCCCGTGCCCGCGGTGCCGCATGCCGGAGCACGTCCACCCGTTCATCACCTGACCCTCTGCACCGAGCGAGCCTCCGATGCGTCCCGTGACTGCAGCGCTGTCCACGCTACTTCCCGCCATTGTCCTGAGTGCGATTGTCGCGCCTGCCGCAGCGTCTGCGCCGGCCAACGATGGCACACGCTCGTCGACTGCTACGCCTGCCGCCAGCATGTCCGACAGCACGGACGCCATCGCAACGCTCCGCGCCGTCTTCGCCGCAGCGGAGCGCGGTGACCTGCTCGCGCTGGACTCGCTGTATGCCGGTGAGAGCCTGACCGTGGTGGAAGGTGCGGGCATCAACCGCGGCTGGGCTGACTACCGCGATCATCATCTCGGTCCTGAAATCAAGGTGATGAAGAACTTCGTGTACCGGCCCGAGGAGATCGAGGTGCACGTCGCCGGCACGACCGCATGGACGACGTTCCGGTACACGCTCAAGGCCGACATGAACGGCCGGTCGATTGACAACGTCGGACGTGGCACAGCGATCCTGATCCGGCGAGGCACCGCCGCCAATGGCCGGTGGGTGGTGCGCCACATCCAGACGAGCTCGCGCGCGCGGCGTGCGGGTGATCCGCCCGCGACCTGACCGTCGGACCTGACGACGAGAAAAGATCAGGGGCTTTCGCGCACGCCGGGGCCGCTGCACTTTACGAGGAGTAAAGGAGCGGTCATCTTCGGGCTCATGTGCGGCGGAACAGTCGGTCAGCCGGCGTGTCGCCCTCGTCTCATGGTCACCTGGCACGCGGCCGATGCAGGCGGCCGCCCGATGCACGGGACGTACACCTTCTCCGTCGACGCACCGACCCCGAAACGATGCGACGCGTGTGACGGTGAGCTGTCTCTTGACGCGCGCCTTGCGTCCGCATTCAGCATCAGCAGAGAGTGGTGGTATCGCACAGTGTGGCTGTTGTTCGATGGACCTAGGACCGATGAACGCGTCGTATCCTCGCTCGCCGTTGAATGCCCACCCTCGCCGGAGGCCGATTCCGAGCTCGAAAGGCGTCGCGCCGGCTTGCCGCCCATTCTCTGCACGCAGCACCGCGCTTCCGCGGCGTTCAGCACAATCCGCGAATCCACCCATCACCATCTCCTCCCCATGCCCACCTTCGTCAAGCTTCAACGCTCGCGGCTACATCGCAGAGTGATTGCGCTCCTCGGCCTCGCCTCCGCCCTCGCGGCAAGTCCACTCGCGGCGCAGGAGACAGGAGGCGTCGCGACTGCGCGCGGTCAGGTCGTGACCCCAGCTGGAGTTCCGGTACCGCGCGCGACCATCGAGTTGCTGCCCGCCGCGGGACGCGCGGGACGCACTGTGCGCACCGATGACAATGGACGCTTCATGTTGACGACACCCGCCGCCGGTCGTGCGCGACTGCGTGCGACGTCCATCGGATACGTACCCTCGAGCGTCGAGGTCGACCTCGTCATCGGGCGCGAGGTGACGGCGAACATCACCCTCGTCGCAATGCCGTCGGTCCTGAATCAGGTCGTGGTGTCCGCCTCGCGCAGCGGCCAGGAACTGGCCAAGGTTCCCGCATCCGTCAGCGTCGTCTCGGCGGACGTCATTCAGGGGACTGGTCGTCGTAACACGAGCGTGGAAGAAGCATTGCGGAACGTGCCGGGCGTCGTCGTCCGCGACCAGCTTGGCGGTGCTTCGCGCGCCACCATCGCGATCCGCGGTGCTGGCTCCTCGAACACCTTCGGTATTCGCGGCATCAGGCTCCTGATCGACGGCGTGCCGAAGAACAATGCCGGCGGCTCCGGACAGGATCTGGCCAACCTGGACATGTCGTCCATCGCCAGCATCGAAGTGCTCCGTGGCCCTGCGTCAACGTTGTACGGGAATCAGGCCGGCGGTGTCGTCTCCATGACGAGCGAGGCCGGAGGCGAGACTCGGCGGCAGGGCAGGTCCTCGGCGGGAGCTTCGGCTTCGCCCGCGTGCACGCCAAGGCCACCGGCGACGCATTCGGTGGAACCGTGGGATACCTGTTCAGCGCGTGGCGCACGCAGCAGGACGGTTATCGCGACAACTCCAACTTTGACCAGACGGGGTTCTCGTCCAAATTCGTCTTCAAGCCGGACGCAAAGAGCACGATCACCGCAGTCATGTCGTACGACAATCTCGGGCAGGACGTGTCTGGTGGCCTGACCGAAGGCGAGATGCGCGCGACCCCGCGCATCGCGGACTCCACCTCGTTCGCGCGGGTGGGCGGCGTGCGTCTCGACAACTTCGGGCGCTTCGACGAATTCCGCTTCGGCCTGAATGTGCAACGGGCACTGACGGCGACCGAGCAGTTCGAGACACAGCTGTTCTATGTGCCGCGGACGATCCACGAAGGCCCTGCCCTGACACAGTTCATTCAGCAGGGCTTCGAGAACCGCGGCGTGACCGCACGCTTGCTGTCCACCCGGCCCATCGGTTCAGTTGGGAGTCGCTTCACGACGGGCGTGGACTTCCACGACACGCCCATCCAGACGACGACCACCGGACGGCCCGGCACGGCGGCGGCGGGCACCGCCTTCTCCTCGTTCGACGAACAAGCCACCGCGGTGGGCGTCTACGCGTTGGAGGAGCTCGCCCTCGGCACGAAGGTCACCCTGACGGCCGGCGCCCGGTACGACAACATCCGCTTCGCGCAACAGAACAAGCTGCGGAGCGCTCAGACGGAGCCTCGCACCTTCACGCGGACGACGCCCAAGATCGGCCTCACGTACCGCGTGAACCCCTCGCTCTCCACCTTCGCGAACTTCAGCGAGTCGTTCGAGGCTCCGGTCATCGGCAACCTGCGAAACTCTCCCCGGACGGATGGGGAGTTCATCACGAACCAAGTGGTGAAGCCGCTGACGATCCGGACGCTCGAGGTCGGGACGCGAGGCGTGGTTGGTCGTGGCTCCTTCGAGCTCACCGTCTTCACGCAGCGGCTGCGTGACCAGCAGGTGAACGTGAACTTCGTGCGTCCTGCACCGCTCACCGGACAGTTCGGTGCGCTGGTCAACGCCGCCGAGGTCAAGCAGTCAGGTGTGGAAGCAGGAGCCAAGGTGTCGCTCACGAGCGCACTCACCTTGGCCGGCACATACACATACTCGGACTTCAGCTACTCCCGCTACGAAGCCGGTCCGAACAACTTCAGTGGCAATGAGCTCCCCGGAATCCCGAAGCACAATGGATTCGTGGAACTGCGTTATCAGGATTCACGTGGGCTGTCGGGCGGAATCGAGTACCAGTCGGTCGGGAAGTTCTTCGTGAATGATGCGAACACGGCCGAGAATGCGGCGTACTCGCTCGTCAACCTTCGGGCGGGCTGGGCACTGCAGCTCGGCCGCACGCAGTTCGCCCCCTTCGTGGCGGTGAACAACGTGTTCTCCGAGAAGTACTCGTCACAGCCGCAGATCAACGCTGGCGCAGGTCGATTCTTCAACCCGCTCCCCGAGATCAACTACGCGATGGGGCTGAAGATCAATTGGTAGCTGACCGTCGACGTCGCACTGGTGCTCGTTTGCACCAGTGCGACGTCGTCGACCGTTCGTCATGGGCATGCGATGTCTCTCACGTTCCCATTTGTCCGTGTACCGGGTCGCCACCAACGGGGAGCATGCCGTGATTGCATCACGAGCGAAGGGACAGATTGCCACCTGGCATCGGTGGCTGGGCTTGGGGCTGACGGTGCCGCTGCTCGGATGGATCATCTCCGCCGCGGTGATGATGCTCGTCTCGATGAATGCACCGAATGGCCTCGCGGGCATTTACGCGCTGAATCCCTACAACTCGGTGGACGTCCGACTGGATGCGGCGACGGTGGATCCGAACACGATCCTTCAGCAGCTCTCGTCAGTCCATCACCTCGAGCGCATCTACTGGCTGCGACTGCAGTCTCGTGGTCCGCATCTCTGGTACGTCGTGAAGCCAACTCCCTTCGCGCTGGCCATGGTGTTCGATGCGCGCACCGGAGAACGTCTGGACCCGCTCCCGGACTCGTTACTCGCGACCGTGGCTGGCGAGGCGCTCGTCGGTGCCCGAGTCGTGAAGCTGGAGTCCGCGACCGAGTACAATCGCTACTACACGGTTGATCGCCTCCCGGTTGTCCGAGCGCATGTCGACGGACAACAGGAAGCCCGGCTGATCCTCTCGCGTGACGAGGGCCGCACGCTTCGCCGCTTGAACGCGGAGTCCGAACGCTTCGAGTGGTGGTATCGCGCGGCCCACGTCAATCAGTTCAGCGCCCACATGGGCCTCTGGACCACACTGCTCTACCTTTGCGGCGCCGCGGTGATCGTGACCAGCGTGTTCGGCTACATGCTGTTTTGGTGGCGGCGGCCGCGCGCACCTGCAGCCACCCAGGTTGAGCAGGCCGGACGGCCATGGATGCGCGCGCGGAATCTGCACCGGAAGCTTGGCGTCGTCGCAGGGGGGATCCTCGCCATCCAGATGCTCGTCGGTGCGTATCTCTGGCTCAGCCTCGGACCGCTGGAAGATCCCTTCCGTGGGAAGACGAGCTTCAGCACCGATTGGCAGGGAGGGTTCTCGACACAGCAGTCGGTCGCGACGCCGAACGAGGTGCTCAGCCGCGTCGCTGCATCGTTGCCGCCAAGCCCGCGCCCGGTCCAGGCAATCGAGTGGTGGCGGCTCGGCGAGCAGGATGCGTGGGCGATCACCACGCGCATGGACGAGCCGACGCGCGTCGTCACCGCCTCCGGCGTGTCGATGCAGTCGCTCACTGCTGCTTTGGCCGGCGAAATCGCGCGGCAGGAGGTCGTCGGCCATCCGCCCTTCGTGTTGGTGGGCGCCTCGACGCAGCTCTCGACGGATCTCAATCGAGTTTTGCCCGTCTACCGGTTTCGATTCGATGACCCACAGCGCACCGACGTGTACGTCTCCAATACCACCGGGCAGGTCATTCAGCGCCGCCCATTTTTCTGGCGCATGTTCGGTCCATTCCTGGCCGTTCACATGTTTTCGTTCACGGGAAACAAGACCTTCGACGTGATACTCCTGGCATCATTTCAGCTCCTCGTCCTCGGCATGATCGCCTCCGGGTGGCGCGTGCGTTTCCCTGGAAAGACCAGCCGTGAAGCCTGACGGGATGTCGGTGCGAACAGATCGCACAGGGCACCGCGCCGTCCACCGTCAGACGCGGCCGCGCCGACCATTCGCGAGATCCGACCGCATCGCCCTGATCCTCGGGGTCCTACTGGCGGCGGGGATGTTCGTCTGGGTCAGCGTACGAGCGACGCAGAACCTGCTGAGGGATCGGACGGTCGGGGAAGGACGAGCAGCTTCGGAGATGGAACGCCATTGATCCGTGATCGCTGACACGACCGCATGGACCACGTTCCACCAGACGCTGACGGGTCGGGGCCGCGTTCTCGCGTGACAGCAACCGCCGAACACGCGCCGACTAACCCTCCGCGGGCGTCGGCGTCGCGACGAGGATCGCTGTCATGAGGAGCACCAGCAGGCCAAAGGCGAGCTCGACTCGCACAGCCCGAACAAGATCGCCAGCCGCCCGCTCCTCCGAGCGCAGCCGCGGAGTGATCCATCGCCAGTTCGCGAGTCCAGCGAGTAGCATCGGTGTCAGCACGAGCAGTTTGACGCCAAGCGTCCGTCCATACGTACTGTCGAAGAGCGCGCTGACGCTGCCGACGTGGAGCCATGCCGCAAATGCACCGGTCACGACGATCAGAGACACTGCGATCAGCGCCACATTCGAGAAGCGGATGATTGCGGTCGCCAGCATCTCGCCGCGCATCGGCTCCGCCGTCCGTCGAGAGGATGGCAGCACGACAAGGACCAGCACCGCAATGCCGCCCACCCACGTACCCGCTGCGGACGCGTGCAGTGTGTCAGCAACGACGGCGAGCGGCCGCAGCGTCTCACTCGATGCGGCGTGTCCCGACAAGGCAAACGACACCGCCAGCACGAGCGCGACGATGGCCCCGATAGACCACGCGCGGAGCTGAGCAGCGCCGCGCTGCAGCGTCCATGCGACGAGCGCGCCAACAGCTAACGCGACGGCTTCGACGAGCCACGCGTGTCCCCACAGCGTCTTGCGCAGCATCGTCAGGACCATCTCCGCCTGAGGCCAGAGCGTCGTGTCGTCGAAAGCATGCGCCTGTGCCCAGAGACGCAGGACCAATGACGATGCGAGCAACACGAGCGCCACGCGCGACAGACGAATGAGCGATGCCCGCGAGACGCTGTGTGCTGACATCCCGCCGTCGGCAGCGTCCCTGCACCACGTCAGTGACGCGCTGACGCTGCCGGCCCAGAGACTGAACGCCACGTATTGCAGCAGGCGCACCGCCACGTAACCGGGCGACTCCACGCCGAATGGCGTCGGCATCACGTCCATCGGCACGTCATGTACCGGCGCCCGGCGCTATGTCAGTGCGCGTGCGCGGCGGCCACCGTGAATGCGTACGAACCACGCATCGGATGTCCGTCGGCGCCGGCCGCCTGCCACGACACCGTGTACCGACCGGGTCCAACCGGCGCCTTGAACGTCGCCACCAGCGTCTTCGGGTCGGCCGCGTCTGCAGCGACGGCGTTCAGCGCGACCGCGCGTCGTGAGGAGTCGACCATCGTGATCCGGCTCATCGCCGGTTCGAGCGCTTCCTGGAACGTCAGGCGCAGCATGGTGGGTGCCGCGGTGACCGTGCTGTTCACCGCGGGCGCGGCGGAGACCAGTCGCGGATGCAGCATGGCGTACGCGGGCGCCGCGAACAGTACCGTGGCAACCACGATGCGGCGCAGCATGAGAGAACGAAGCATATGAGACACTCGTATTTGAAAGGTGAGGTGCGGCGAGCACTGGCCCGCAGCGAAATGGTTGGTACACCGAACAGCGCCGAGCCGGTCAGACGACGATGCCGTCGCGTTTCAGTTCGTCAGGTGTCGCAGCCCGCGCCACCGTGCCTGGAGGATCGGCGTACCACCCTGGGTCAGTTTGACCGGTGACACGATCCCGGACCTTCAGCACGGTGAACATGCCGCCCATGTCGACGTGTCCCTTTGGTCCGGGTGCGCCTTGCATCGGGATCGAGTTCCGCGGTACGGGCATCTTCATCGCGCCATGATCTCCCATGCCCGTCTGGCCCATGGTCATGTATTGCGGCAGCAGCGGTGCCGCTGCCGCGTCGATCTTCGTCTCATCGACGCCCACGAGATTGACGCCGCTGTGACCCATCTGCGTCATCGTGTGGTGCGTCATGTGGCAATGCATCGCCCAGTCGCCGGAGACGTCTGCAGAGAATTCGACCGTTCGGGTTGTTCCCACCGGAACCAGCGTCGTGCTCTCCGGACGCTGCGCGGTGCGCTCGACCGGACCGCCATCGGTGCCGACGACGCGCCATGCCAGTCCGTGCACGTGAATCGGGTGATGACTCATCGCGCTCAGGTTCCCGAAGCGGATGCGCACGTCGTCGCCGCGCTGGATCACGAGCGGCGCCGTTCCCGGGAACGCCTTGCTGTTGAACGTGAGCACGTTGAACTCCGTCATCTCGTTCGGATCCGGTCGCGCGGTCCCGAGGGCAATCTTCCACTCACTCGACAACATCACGAAGTCCTTGTCCGGACGCCGACGCGCGCCGCGCTGATGGATGACGAACATGCCCATCATGCCGAGGGCCTGCTGCGTCATCTCGTCGTAATGCGGGTGGTACATGTACGTGCCGTACTGGTCGAGGTCGAACTCGTACATGAACGTCTCGCCCGTTGGGATCGGCGCCTGACTGACGCCAGCGACGCCGTCCATGCCTGACGGCACGAAGAGCCCGTGCCAGTGAACACTCGTCGGCTCGGGCAACTGATTGGTGACGTAGATCCGAACACGGTCACCCTCGACGGCCTCGATGGTGGGGCCGGGCGTGCTGCCATTGTAGCCCCAGCACGTTGCCTTGAGTCCGGGCGCAAACTCATGCTGGATTTCACTGGCCGTGAGATGAAACACCTTCACGCGATCCACGACGCGAAATGGCAGCGTCGTGCCGTTCGGCGTGATGACCGGGGTGTAATCGCGCCCAGGCTGACCGGGCGAGAGTCGGACTCTCGGTCGACGGGAGCGCGCCGGCGCCGTCGGAGTCGTCGGTGGCGCTACCGGCTCAGGCATGTGCATGCCAGCATGCTGTGCCTGCACGAGCGACGCCGCAGCAGCGGTCGCGGCCAGCGCTGTCACGCCCTGCTCCAGCAGGGCACGACGCGAGATTGGTGTGTCGCTCATGGCGTCCTCGGAGATTGCATCGGTCGTCGTACACCGCCCGTTGCCTGTTCGTCCGGCCTCAGCGGCTGGAATGAGCCACCGACGGCTTGCTCGAGCCGCGCGCGAAGGCTCCAGTAATCACGCAGCGCCTCAACGTAGGCCTGCCCCGCGTCGATCTCGGCCTGACGGGCGAGGAGCAGTGTGAACACGCTCTGCTCCATCGCATTCACGAAGCGCTGCGATTCGGCGACCAACTTGGCGCGCAGCGGCAGGACCGTGCGCTGCAGATGCACCGCGCGCTCACGCGCTGCCTCGACACGGGCCGCCAGCGCCGTGACGTCGGCGGCGATCTCGACGGCCAGCGCGTCGTGGCGGTCGACCGCCTGTCGGAACGTGGCACGCGCGCGGGCGACTCGCCCCTGCCCCTGATCGAACAGCGGCAACGGCACGGTGAGCGTCGCACCGGTGAATCGGCCGTCGGGATCGGTCTCGCGGCCCACGCCGATGCTGCCATCGGGCAGAAGCGCGAACGTGTTCGCGAGTCCGGCGAGGCGACCAGCGGCAGCGGCGGATTCAAACGCCGCGTGCAGTTCCAGATTCCGCGCCTGCGCGAGCGGCGCCAGCACCTGCACTGGCGGCAGGGTATCCGCCGGCAAGCCGAGACGCGGCGCCGGAGTCCACGATGAGTCGCTCGTGACGCCCATCACGCGGGCGAGCGCGGCGAGATGCGCGACACGCTCACCACGCGCGGTCAGTAGCGCCAGGCGCGCATCGGCGGCCATCGCCTGCTGCTGCGCGAGGTCGAAGTCCGAGACGTTGCCGGCATCGTGCAGGGCACCAGCGGCGACGGCGCTGGCCTCCGTCGCTTGCAGGACGGTGGAACGCAGCTCTTCCATCTGTGCTGCCGCCTGTGCTTCCGCATACGCGACTCGAACATCCGCGACCGTTGCGATCACGGCGGCCGCCACGCGCGACTGCTCGGCCGCGTACGCCTGCCGCGCGGCACTGCGACGAGACGGGCGCTGCAGATAGTCGATGAACGGCAGGGCGAGTCCGAGCTGGAGGATGCCCGGGCCGCCCCCGTCAGCGACGAAACGGCCGCCGCTGAACACCGGGTTCGCGAGAAGGCCTGCCTGCACGACGTCAGCCTGCGCGATCCCGAGGTCCTCGAACGTCGCCTGCAGCCGCTTGTTGCGGAGCAGCGCGATGCGAATGGCCGTGTCGACGGGGACGACGCCGTGGAGCGCCTGCGCGGCGTACGCGGCGGCCACGGAGTCGGCCCCGCGATCACGAAGCCAACTCGCCTCGAAGTCAGTGCGGGAGGTAACGGCGCGATTCACTCCGTCGATCCCGTCGTTCGCCGAGAGGTGCGCACAACCCGAAAGAGCCGCGATGGCCACGCAAAACGCGCTTGCGTGCCGCAGCCGGAACAGAAGGAGATTCATGCGTCGGGAATGGGTATGCTTTACTGTGCGTAAAGTACGCACTCCCTCCTGAGGCGTCAACCAGAGCGGGTCCCGTAACGCCGGCCGTGCCGGATCGACACGCGGCCGCCGTCGCTTTCCGGGCGCGGGCATCTACCGCGCCATGCCACGCATCATCCCTGCGTGCATGACGTTCAAGCGTGTCACCCGCGCCAGATGCGCTGGCATCATCGCCTTCAACTCCGGACCGCTCATCTCCGGCAACCGGATCAGGTCAGCGCGCAGCGAATCGACGGTCGCCGACCACGCGGCGTCACTCGCCATCTGCATGTCGCGCATTTCGCCATTCATGCGTGCGATCATGTTCGCCACCAGTTGGCGGTGCTTCGGGAGCATCACCGTCATGGCTTCTCCCGTGGCACCCGTGATGGCCATCACGTGCGTACGCATCTCGACGGGCATTCCGGCCATTGAACTATCCATCGTGCCACTCTGGCCCGACATGCTCGCCATCCCCCTCATGGCGGGCATCCCACCGGTGTCGTTTGCAGCAGACGCACCAGCTGTCGAGCGTGCGCTGTCCTGGTTCTGCGGGCCCTCCGCCTTCGTACAGGCGGCAGCAAGGAGCGCGAGGAAGGCGCGCATGACGACAGGGCCGAGATGATTATGCATGCTGACGAACTCCGATGTGGGTGTGTTGTGAAACGCGTGACGCGATGACTTCTGGACGTGCAGCTCGACTCATGTCTCGTGCATCGAAGGTGCCGTCGGTGACGCGGCCCGTCGGACAACAACGCCGAACTCGTTCACGGCGCCACTGACCAACGCGCGCCGCACCTCGCGCTCCTTCCACAGCGAGTAGATCGCCGGGATCACGATCAGGGTCAGCACTGTGCTAGTGAGCATACCGCCTACCATGGGTGCCGCGATGCGCTTCATGACATCCGCGCCTGTGCCTTGGCTCCAGAGAATCGGCACGAGACCGGCCATGATCGCCGTCACCGTCATCATCTTGGGACGCACGCGCTCGACGGCGCCATGCTCGATGGCGGCGTCCACGTCCGCGCGGTGCTTCATGTCGCCGCGCGCCCGACGGTCGTTGTACGCTTGGTCGAGATACAGCAGCATGATCACGCCCGTTTCCGCAGCCACGCCCGCGAGGGCGATGAAGCCGATGGCGACGGCGACGCTCATGTTGTATTCGAGCAGCCACAGCAGCCAGACGCCGCCCACCAGCGCGAACGGCAGCGACAGCATCACGATTGCGACTTCGACCACACTGCGGAAGTTGAGGTACAGCAGTGCGATGATGATCAGCAGCGTGAGGGGGACCACGATGCGCAGCCGCTGCGTGGCCCGCTCCAGCGACTCGAACTGTCCTGACCATTCGAGGCGATACCCGGGAGGCAGCAGAAGCTTCTCCAGCAACAGGCGCTTCGCGTCCTCGACGTACCCGCCGATGTCCCTCCCCTGCACGTCCACGTACACGACGTTGTTGAGGTTCGCGTTCTCCGACTTGATCAGCGTCGAGCCCTGCACCACGTCCACGCGCGCCAGGTCACCGAGCGCGATCTGCGCACCGCTCGGCGTCATCACGAGGACGCTGCGCAGCATGTCCGGTGAATCACGCAGTTCGCGCGGGTATCGCACCAGTACACCGAAGCGCTCGCGACCCGCGATCACCTGCCCTGCATCGACGCCGCCCACGGCCGTGCTGAGCGCCGTCTGCACCTCCGCGACCG
This sequence comes from Gemmatimonadaceae bacterium, assembly GCA_020851035.1. Lineage (NCBI taxonomy): Bacteria > Pseudomonadati > Gemmatimonadota > Gemmatimonadia > Gemmatimonadales > Gemmatimonadaceae > Gemmatimonadaceae bacterium. Next base: position 122,416 of record JADZDM010000023.1, read on the forward strand.
TGAGCCCGTACCGAGCAGCCGCTTCGCGGTTCACCGTCACGTCGAGATACCGCCCACCGACGGCGCGTTCGGCGAAGACGGTATTTGTACCGGCGACGCCGGGGAGGACGGCTTCGATCTGCCGACCGATGCGGTCGAGCGTGTCGAGTGACGTGCCGAACACCTTGATGCCCACCGGCGTTTTGATGCCGGTCGCCAGCATGTCGAGGCGGTTCTTGATCGGCATGCTCCACATGTTGCCGACACCGGGCGTCCGCACGGTGGCGTTGGCTTGCGACACGATGGAGTCATAGGTCACCCCGGGGCGCCAGTCACGCCGGTCCTTGAGGATCGCAATCGACTCGATCATCGACATTGGCGCCATATCGGTCGCACTCTCGGCGCGACCGATCTTCCCCATGACGGTCTGCACCTCGGGAATGCGCGCCAGCGCCGCGTCACGTTGTTGCAGGATCTGGCGCGCCTGCGCGGTACCGACACCGGGCAACAGCGACGGCATGTCCATGATCGCGCCTTCGTTCAGCGGCGGCATGAACTCGCTGCCGACTCGCAGCCATGGCACGATGCTCACGCCCAGCACGGCGACCGCCGCCAGGATCGTCGGCCAGCGGTGCCGCAGGATGAGCGCGATCACGGGCCGGTACGCCCTGATCAGCAGCCGGTTCACCGGATTGGCCGCCTCGGGCTTGACGCCCGTCCGGATGAACAGGCCCATCATGACCGGCACGAGCGTGACCGAGAGCATGGCGGCTGCGGCCATGGCCAGCGTCTTGGTCCACGCGAGGGGCTTGAAGAGGCGGCCCTCCTGATCCTGCAGCGCGAACACAGGCAGGAAGGACGCCGTGATGATCAGTAGCGAGATGAAGAGCGCCGGTCCCACTTCCTGTGCAGACTCGATCACGAGCGTCGCATGCGACCGTGGCCGCCCCTCCGCCTCGTTGCGCTCGATGTGCTTGTGCAGGTTCTCGACCATTACGATGGCCGCGTCGATCATCGCTCCGATGGCGATGGCGATGCCGCCGAGCGACATGATGTTCGCCGAGAGCCCAAGTGCCCGCATCGCGAGCAGTGCCATCACGATGCCGATGGGCAGCGTGACGATGGCGACCAGCGCGCTGCGGGCGTGCAGCAGGAACAGGATCGCGACCAAGGCCACGATGAGTGATTCCTCGAGCAGCTTCTCGCGCAACGTCGCGACCGCCCGGTCGATCAGGCCGGAGCGGTCGTAGCCCTCGACGAAGCGCACGCCAGCCGGTAGTGCGCGCTGGATCTCTGCCATCTTCGCCTTCACACTGTCGATCACCTCCCGCGGATTCGCGCCGTAGCGCATCACGACCCAGCCGGTCACGACTTCTCCACGACCATCCAGATCCGCGATGCCTCGTCGCAAGGCGGGGCCCTCCTGCACAGTGGCGACGTCCTGCACGGTGATTGGCGCGCCGTCCATGCCGGTGCCGACGGACACGTTGCGCAGGTGATCGAGCGACGTGAAGCGCCCGCGTCCCCGGACGACATACTCCGTTCCGCCCATCTCGAGCACTCGGCCGCCGACATCCTGGTTCGACGCGCGGACGGCGTCGGCGACCTTCGTGATCGAGACGTTGAACGCGAGCAGTTTCGCCGGATCGACCTGCACCTGGTATTCCTTCTCGAAGCCGCCGAACGACGCGATCTCTGCGACGCCAGGCACCGCCGTCAATGCCGGTCGGACAGTGAAGTCCTGCAGCGCGCGCAGGTCGGCCAGGGTTCGCGTGCCGGTGGTGTCGGCGAGGATGTACTGCATCACCCAGCCGACACCCGTCGCGTCGGGCCCGAGCATGGGCACGGCACCGTCGGGCAGCTTGCCGCGCACCGCGTTCAGGTATTCAAGCACCCGTGTGCGTGCCCAGTAGAGGTCCGTACCGTCCTCGAAGACGACGTACACCGCCGAGAGACCGAACTGCGACATCCCGCGCACGAACTTGATGTTGGGCACCTTGAGCAGCTCGGCCTCGAGCGGATACGTGACCTGATCCTCGACGAGCTGTGGTGCCTGTCCCGGCCACTCGGTCATGACGATGACTTGCGCATCGGACAGGTCCGGGATCGCGTCGACCGGTGTGGTGAGCAACGCCCAGACACCGGCGGCGGAGACGAGCGCGGTCGTCAGGCAGACGGCAAGCGGATGGCTGACGGACCAGCGGATGATGGACTTGAGCATGGCCGTCAGCGCTTGCTGTTCTTGGTGATGCCCGGCATGCCCTTCATGCCTTTCGTATCCGCGCCCTTCATCTGCATGCCGTCCATGCCTTCCATGCCTTGCATGCCGCTGCCCATGCTCAGCATGCTCTTCATCACCTCGCCCAGATTCGACTCGGAGTCCAGGAGGAACTGTGCGGAGGTGACGACGCGCTGCCCGGGCTCGACGCCAGCGAGGATTTCCGTGTAGTCACCCGCGGTCGCGCCAACCTCCACGTCCTGCGGCTGCAGTGTGCCGGCACCCAGATCGATGAACACCACAGCGCGCTCGCCTGTGCGGAGCACGGCGGAGGTCGGGACCGTGAGCGCGTCACGCGATGGCGTCGACAGGCGCACCAGCGCGTACATGCCGGGCCTGAGTGCGCCGTTCGAGTTGTCGAGCGCGATGCGCGCACGCGTCGTCCGCGCGTCCGCCTGCACGGTCGGGTAGACGTACTCGACGCGCCCGGTGAACGACCGGCCTGGAAGCCCGGTGATCTCGATGCCGGCGGTCGTGCCAGCACGCACACTGGCCGCATCCGCTCCGCGCAGGTCCGCTTCGACCCACACACGCGACAGATCGGAGATCGTGTAGAGCATCTGGCCCGACATCACCGCCTGACCCTGCACGACGGGTCGCTGCATGACGACTCCGGTCGCGGGGGCGTGCAGTGTGATCGTCTGACGCACACGCCCCGTTCGCAGGATCTCGTCGATCTGCCGCTCCGACACCTCCCAGAGCAGTAGTCGGCGCCTCGCCGCCGCCACCAGATCGGTGGAATTGTCCGGCAAGCCTGGCACCGCGCTCTGGCCGAGGGTGCGCTGCAGCCCGGCGGCGAGCAGCAGCTCCTGCTGTGCCGCAACGAGATCCGGGGCGTACAGCTCGAGCAGCGGTTGTCCGCGACGCACCGGTTGCCCGGTGACGTTCACGTACAGCCGCTCGACGAATCCGGCGACGCGCGGTGCAACCTGCACGACGCGGGTCTCATCGACCATCACGTTGCCCGTCGCCCGTGCCTCATTCGTCAGCGTGCGCATGTCCGCGGTCCCAAAGGTGATGCCGAACGTGCGGATCTGGCCGGCAGTGAGCGCGACGGAGCCATCAGCGCTCATCGTCATGCCGGTCATGCCCTGCATTCCCTCCATGCCGGCCATGCCGTCACTCGAACGCGCCGTTGGCATCGTTCCCTCGCGAGACACACGGCTTCGCCAGATCCACAGCGCGCCGATCACCATCGTGGCCAGTCCGAGTCCGACCAACCATCGCGTGCGCAGTGCGGCGGTCATGGGAGGATCTCCCTGCCGACGACACGTTCGAGCTCCGCCAGTGTCGTGGCAAAATCCGTGAGCACGCGGAAACACTCCGTCTCGTAGTTGAACAGCGTCGCCTGGGTTTCGAGCACGGGGAGGAACTCGACGCGGCCGACCTGATAGCTCGCCAGCGACGACGTGAGCGCGGCACGGCCCTGCGGGATGATCGCCGTCTTGTAGAGGGCGAGCTGTGTGCGCTGCCGCTCGAGATCAGCACTCAGGCGCACGACCTCGGCGCGGATCGCATTGCGCCGTGCAGCGAGCTCCGACTCGAGGGCGGCAAGGTCCGCGCGCGCAGCGGCGGAGAGCTGGTCTTCGCGGGCTCGACGCTGCAGACGGATGGGGATTGCGACAGTCGCCGTCACGAGGTCCGTGAACCCGCGACGCTGCCCATAGTCGAACGCCACCTCGAAGTCGGGAAGGTGCTCCTTCCCGGCGCGTTCGACGCGGGTCGTCTGCGCGGCGATGGTGGCCTGCGCCTCGCGCAGCATCGGACTCGCATCGAGCGCCATCGTCGTCAGCGCATCCACCGGCGGCAGTGGCGAGTTCGCGGCGCGCGCACCAAGCGTGGCCGACACGAACCTGACCTGACCGGCGGAGTCCGCGACCGCCGCACGCGCGATGCGCCCTGGCACCTCAGCTCCGACTAGCGGTGTCTCGACCGGCCGGTCGAGAACGGCGTTGAGCCGCGCGAGCGCCGCGCGTCGCTGCTCGATCAGGGTCACGGCCTGCTCGCCGAGTCGGCCTGCCTCGATGCGCGCGCGCAGCACGTCCTGCTGGCCACCTTGGCCAACGCCGTATCGCGAGTCCGCCACCTTAACCACATCGACCAGCAGGTCACGATTCCGGTTGACCACGTCGAGCGCCCGGTCGGTGAAAGCGATCTCGTAGTACGCGCGCTGCACGTCGCGGATCACGTCGAGTCGCGTGACCGTGACGGCCGCCTCGCTCGCCTCGACCTCGCGGGTGGCGATGCGGCGGTCGCGACCGAGCTTGCCCGGATATGGAATCGTCTGGCGGACCCCCACCATCTTCATGGTGAAGGAGTCATAGAATCCCGGTCTGCTGGCCGGGAAGTCCCGCAGGCCCACCGTCAGCATCGGATCGGGACGCAGACCTGCCGGACCGACGCGCGAGCGCATGGCGTCAACGCGGAACCGGGCAGCACGCAGCGTTGGGCTGGAGGCGGTGGCGACGGCGATCAGCGCCTCGAGGGAGGCGCTATCGGGCGCAGGTCGTGGCTGTGCACTGACGGTGGCGGGCAGCAGTGGCGACGACAGCAAGCCGAGCGTCGCGATCACCGCCTGCGTCTGTCGTGTTCGTGCGCTGCGATCCAGAAGCCGACGGCAGACCGGTGGCAGCCACGAACGTGGCTGCCGAGGGCAGTCGTGGGGAAACATGGCAATGTCCGACGAGAGTGGTCCGGGTGCGCGCAGTGCCGTCGGCATGACGGCGTGGTGCGAGCATCGGTGCCGCGCGCGACGCCGGATCGGCGGTCACGCACGGACGAACCGCCTGGCGTGCTGCCAGGCGGAACCGTCAGGACATCGGTTTCGGTGGCGGGTGATCCGGCGCGCTGGCCTCGGTCACCGGCATGCGGACGACCAGTTGCAGCGCATGGACCATCGGCACTGGTAGCCGAATCTGCGGCGGCCCAGCTGTGGTGACTGCGGCGAAGGTGCAGACCGTCATCGAGTCGCAGCCGGTGCGTTCGCCGTGCGTGTCACAGGGCGGCTCATCGTGGCCGGTCCCCAAGCCCGGCACACCTTCCGCTGCGTGATCCGCAGACGACATGTCCATGCCGGCCATCGCCATGCCGCCCATGTCCATCCCCGACATCGACGCCGTGCCCGTGAGGCTGGCACTCCCGGCGAACAGGTTCACGACCGGGCACCGGTCTCCACCGCTGACCAGCGACAGCTGGAGCGAGAGGAACCCGAGGACCAGAAGGAATGCGCGGCTGGCGAGGAGCATGTCCAAAGATAGTCCGGAGGGCCGACTGACGTTCCCAATCTTCTCGTCTAGGCCGGCCCGCACACCGTAGCTGCGACACCCCGGCCGCCGCAACCGAAAATCGCGACCGCAGCCCCCGGCCCTCACACCTGACCCTCGCGCATCGCCCTCGGGCGCTGCGGCCGCCACCACCGGCGCCGCTCCAAGTCCGGAGCCGCACATGATCGTTCCACCCAGTCGTCTCGCCGCACTCCTCGCGGCACTCACGACCGCCAGTACGACCACGGCCACCGAGGCCGCCGCCGGTGAACTGTACGACGCAACGCGCCCACACCTCGTTCGCATCTGCGCGACGCTGATCACGCGCGCACCTGGCAAGCCATGGCTGGCCGCCGAGGACCTCGCGCAGGACACGTTGGTCGACGCCTTGCCGGCGCTGCAGCGTGGCGCGTGTCCCAACGCCAACAACAACGGATTGCTGCGCTGGCTCACCACCGTCGCGTGGCGCCGGCTGCTCACGGAGGCACGCCCCGGGATTGGTGTCTCCGATGCCGAGATCGAGGAGGTGCTGCTCGGCACGCATGCCAGGAACAGCACGGTCCATGGCGATGACGACTCGCGCACATGGCGCGACCGCGCGGTGCGGCTCGCACATGACGCGGCGCTCGAGGGACTGCCTGTCTCGCATCAGCGCACGTGGGTGTTGGTCGCCGAGCATGAGTTGCCTAAGACTGAAGCAGCGGCCGCGCTGGGCGTCAGCCGTCGGACGGTCTACAACCGCCTCGCACAGGTCGAAACGCATCTGCGCGCGGCGCTCGCCCCGTACGCACCGTGAGCGCCAGCGTCAGCGCCGCGCGAGCGCCGCCGGGCAGTGTGGAATCGTGCGTTGCACAGCGATGCGATACGAGATGAGGGCATGCCGCCCCGTGCGTTCACACTCTGATCCGCCGCGATGCCACCTATCGATGAATTTCACGAGCCCACACACGACGAACCGCCCTCTGAGCCAACGCTGGCCATGCCGTCGATGAATCTCGACGACGATCCGCGCAGCACACTCGCACGCATTCTGGAACAGCTACTCCACGCATTCGGCACCGACGCTGGTCCGGATGTCGAGCGAGTGCTCACGACGCTGGCGCTTGCGCTGACGCGCCATGTTCACGAACCCTATGCCCTGAGAGCGGTGTTTGTCGCACCAGCCGGCAGCGGCAAGACGCGCCTCTTGCGGCTCATTGCGTCCATCGTACGTCTGCCCGCCGTCATCATTCCGGTGGTCGATCTCGCCGAGACCGGATGGAGGGGCGCGCAGATCGGCGATGCGTGTCGCCTGCTGCATCCGTCCCTCTTCGTCCGCGACGAGTTCTCGCGGCGCATCACCGTCCCGACGACGACCGTCGCACTGCCGTCAGTCGTGCTGCTCGATGAGCTCGACAAGATCAGCCTCCGGCACGCTGGAATCGCGCTGGAAGGGAGTGCAGCTGCCGCACGCCTAGGGAAGCAGCAATCGCTACTGCCGGTACTGGATCCTGAGAGTGATTTGCTCGTGCAGTACGACGATGCCTCGGCACCGTTTCGCTGGTCGTTGCGGAACAGCATCGTGCTGTGCGCGGGGGCATTCGCCATGGCGCCGTCAGATCGTGCGCTCACGCCCGCGGACCTGATCGATGTCGGGCTGAGTTCAGAGTTGGTGGATCGCCTCGGTCCGGTGTGGATGCTCCCGATGCCCGGGGCGTCGACGCGCGCAAGCATCGCACGCATCAAGCTGCGCGATGTCGAAGCCTTCGCGCTGCGGCTCGGCGTCACCGTCACGGGGATCGAGGCGTATGCCGCGACGCTGCCGGCACCCGGCGACACACCCGACTTCATCGGGCTGCGCGGACTCCTGCATGCCGTCACGCAGCGCGTGCTCGAAGCGGTGGCAGACGCGCTGACGCAGCAGCGCACGCACGTCGACCTGATGGACGCACGAGGTGACGCATGATGCGAAGCGCAGCGCTACGCCGCTTGGCCTCGCGTCCTCGGTGCCGCGCACCCTGGCTGCCGCGCGCACGCTGGTGCGCGGCGGTCGTGAAACACCTTCGCGTACTCCGCCCCCGCCACAGCACCGGCAGGCTAACGGTGCGGCGCGGCGCGGCGAACGCGCCACGCGCAGACCACCACGCACCCGGCACCGGCCGGAGGAGTATCCTGATGGCCCCGACTCGCATCTACCCCATTCCGCCCCTTACCCCGCTCCTCGCGCTGCAGCGCAACGCACTTTCGGAAGTTGAAGAGTTCGGTCTGCCAGCGATGACACAGTTCCTCCAATGCATGCGTCGCCGGATCGTGCGATATGTCGACCCGCTGTATTGCGGACTTCGGTGCCCTGTGCTGTCGCGCGATGAGTATCTCGAGTACGCGCTGATCACCATTGCGGCGCAGCTCGAACTTTGCACTGCCGAGACGGATGACGCGCTCTTCGCATGGATCAGTGCGCGCACGCACGCGGCCATGCTCGAATTGCATGCGTTTCTGCACGCGGGCGCGCGACGGCGGCGGCAAGTGCCGAGTCCCGTATCCGGCGGCCTGGCAGCGTGAGCGCGACACCCCCAGGTGCAACGCGCACGGTCGAGGTGCTTGTGCTCCGCCCGGTGGGAGCGGACGCCGCGTCCGCACTGACCACCGAGACGGCACGCAGCACGGACGTGCTGTCCGCCGTCAGCTCAAGCGACGAAGACGCACGCGCGATCCGCCTGACCCCGCGGCAGGCGTGCGTCGTGATGACCGAGCAGGACGCGGCGCTGCTCGTCCTCGCCGTGGCTGCGGGCCTACGGGCGGACGCCAGCGGAGTCGCGCCGTTGCGCGACGAAGAACGCCAGCGCGTGCGAAAGGTCGTGACGCTGATCCATCGCACACTCGCCCGCGAGCTGCGCGCCGTGGTGCGTGCGCGAGCAGCGCCGATGTGCGCCGCGCCCAGCGCAACACACGTCGACGTCGCGGCCTGACGGATGACGGTCGGCGCAATGAATAGCTGGCTGTCCGGTAACGGTGTGCACACGCGTGCGATAACACAGTAGAGGCACCGACGCACGCGTTCACCGGGTGACGACACCGCACGACGACACAGCGCCACGGCTCGTCCTTTCCCGCTCCCTCGGCCACGAGGGCTGTTTGCGCGGGATCGGTCCGAGTCCGTGCCGGTACGCGGACCAGCAGCACGTTCCAGAAGCCGACGCATCGCGACGGCGAGAGATCCATCACCACACCACGCATGGAGTGCAATCACATGACTGCTCGAATCCCCGCTGGTCCCCCGCTCTCGCGTGCGGATGACACGCAGCAGGCCGTGAACCGTGAGGTCGCTGCACTGATCGAGGAGACGAAGAACGCGATTGGCATCGTCGCCGGGAGTCTGCTGACCTCCATTCTCGCGTTCCCATACTTCGGGTTGGCGCACGGGTACGCCACGCTGCACGAGACGATCAGCCACGAGTGGCGTGGAGGTCCGACCATTGCTGGGATCCACTTGTGGCTTCGCCGCGTGATTGCACACACGCTCGCGGCGGCGGATGCAGTGAGTGTATCCGACCGCGATACCGCGGTGCTTGCGGCGTTGTGTCGTGAGTTCGGAGTGTGTGCGGAGACACCGCCGGACGCGATCACGATCTTCTCGGTCGCAGATCATGGCCCCCTGCCTGGCGCGGCGGCATTCATGCAGCGGCTGCAGGACGCGATGCACCGCCAGAACGACCTCGCCGCTGCAGAGGACGAGGAATTCACCCGAGTCATCGAGACGGTTCGCGCGCTCGAGCTGCACCCGTGGGTTCCCGTCACCTCGCGGGCGGCCGCGGTCGCGATGGCCGGCCGCGCGAGCGCCGCGGCGCTGCTCAGTGTGCCAGAGACCACCGGGCCGATCCGTCTGCCGCGTCGGCACGCGCTCGCCAAGATCAACTTCGGGCCGCTCGGCGCAGTCGATACGCCGGCGCTCCATCCGGCGGGCGTTCCCGAAGGTCTGCCGTTCTGAGTGCGCGTGCCCTCTCGGCGTCACGCCCGACGGTCGGTGCCCCCGATATGCGGTGCTCACCCTGCGGCATCGGCGTGATGTACACGCCGATGATCTCTCTCGCAGGAGCGCGCATGGCAAACAACCCGAGTTCCGCCGGATCGAGTGCAGTACCCGCCGTCCCGCAGGTGCGGTACGCGCGGCTCTGGAAGTCGGTGGTCAGTGGCGTCGTCCCGTCACGCACGGATGATGTCGACGCGTGGTATGGCGTCGCGCAGCACCTGCTCGGCGTTGCGCTGCACGAGGCCCATCTGGACCGAGTGCTCGATGACGTCACGAACGGAGACGTTCACCCGATGACGCAACACGCCGCGTAGCACGTCACGGTGCAGACACGCAGCGCCACGATGGTATGGGCACGAGGCCTGTCACCGTCGTCCCGCTGCGTGCTGTGCGTTGTGCCGCATCTTCATCGCGCGTGTGGAATCTGCCATCGACCATCGCTCGCACGTGCGAATCCGAAACGGCGCAGTGCCTCATCGAACTGCGCGTTGAAATCCCCGTCGTCCTCATCGCTCTCCTGGAACGCCGCGCCAAGTCGTGAGCGCAATTGGGCGGTAGTCAGGCCCCCGCGCCCGAGACTCAGCGCATCGTGCATGAGAAGGCCGGCAACTCGCATACGCAGTGCCGGCACCGCCCAGCCCGCACGTTCAGCATGCTCGTCCAACGCGGGGGCAATCGCAGAGATGGGGCGGTCCAGATCTGGCAAGCCAAGCTTCTCGCGGAGCCGATCACCCATGCGCCGGGCACGATTCCGCTTGAAGCGCGGTGGGCCGATCTCGAGCGCGTCCGCCACCACGTCGATGGTGTCGACGATGGGCGCGGTATTCGCCGCCGCCTCTTTCTGAGCCCGACGAGCCGCACGCTTCGCCTGCTTCTCGAGCGCGTCACCCTCGTTCCAGGCTGCCCCCTTCGTGCGGTGCCGGTCGAATACGACCTCGGCGGCGATGCCGTCAGCCTCCTGGGCCTTCTTCCAGCCATGGACCGAGGATGGGTGCGCCTTCACGAATTCGGCGACGGCTCGGACCGACGTCGCCCCTCCCTCGAGCAGAAACACGGCCGTGTCCCGGCGAATCTGTATGTCCTCGGGGCTCATGAGCGGTCGTGCCATCGGCGGCACCTCAGTCAGAAGTTGGAGCGCGGCGCCATGGCGGATACCGTCGCTTATCTGTCTGATTGTACTCCGAGGCTCTGCAGCATGCAACGCGACACTGCTGCTTCAGCCACACCCCCGGTCATTGCTGCGGTCCTCGACCTGATCCGGACCCTTCGACTCGCGTACGCGCCAGTGATCGCCGGGGGAGAGTCATCTGATCGAATCTACCACGTCCTGCACGTACTCGCTGGTCAGGTCAGCGCGCACGAGGTTCGACTTTGCCGGACGCCTCCCGTCCGTCTAGCCGGAGCTGTCGGGCAAGGTCACATCACCGCGACGATGGCGGCATGTCGCGTGGATGCGGTTCTGGGCGCTGGCGCTCACCCGGCGGCCGGCAAGAAGTCGCGTACGCTACGGAGCGACTGTGGACTGACCCGCGGTCGCAACCGCAGGCTCTCGTGATCGACTTCGGCACCACAGGTCCCGACGCAGGGTCCACGCACAGCGCCCTCGCCGCCATCCTCTGCTCGGCGCTCCATCCGGAGTTCCTGCAGGCGTTCGGCGCAGGCGAGTCGCGGTGGTTCAGTGTCTTCGGCAAGACACTCGTGCTCGATGGCGCAGGAGTGCGCGCGGAGAGCGTTCGGTTGGCCTTCCGCCCTGACGTGGTGACCCGGCTCACCTCCCCGCAGGACGCGGCTTGGTTCGCGGTCGTCCAGCCTGATGTCGAGGCGTGCCTCTCGCGGGCCGAGCACCATATCGCCGGACTTGAGGTGCCAAAGGCGGATACTCCGCCCACGCCGCCGATGGTCGGTGATCCCGACCAGCCCGACGGGCAGGCGACGGACGCGCTCCCCCCGCTCAGCCCTCTCACCCTCGCCACAGCCGTGTCGACCGACGCGGCTGCGAAGCCGGACAGCGTCTCCGACGACCTCGGACCGCTGGGTGAGGAGATGTCTGCACACGCGCGCGAACTCGCTGCGATGCCGACGCCTCCCCCCGTCTCGCCCAAACAGCAGGCCCATCTCGAACGCATGAGAGAGACGCGCATGGGAAAGAAGAAGGCCGCGAAGGTCGATGACCCGACGAGCTTCATCGTCGAGGCACACGGGCACTCCGTGCAGGTTGTGCGCAAGGCGAACGGCACGTTCCATCGGAGGCATGCTGTCTTCGTCCGCGACGCCAAGACGGGTGCGCTCAACAAGGAAGTCCGTCAGCGGTCCTTGGACACAAGCGACCGAGCCGTCGCGCGCGGTCTCGCCGTCGAATTCCTGCGACGGGTCGCCGCCGAAAAGCGCGGAATGCCCCTGAATACGGGGGCAACGCAGGGCACCGTGGCTGACCCGGCGGACAATGGCGGCCAGACGTCGGTAATGACGGCCGTCGAGCGCTACGTCGCGTCGGAGGACATGGAACGGCTCACACCGAAGACGCAGTCCTCATACCGCAGCGCGCTGGCCGCGCTCACCGCGTCGCTCGGCCCGGAGACGGCCCTCGAGACGGTAGGGCGAAATGACCTGAAGCGGCACTGTGAAGCACGGCTCGCACCTGGTTTCCGGTACCGCCCTGTGGACCGCAACGGGCACTGGGGCCGTGTGGACATCATCAAGGCGACGGCCGTCACGGAGGGAACGGTGAACGCTGACCTGACCACCTTCGCCATCCTTTGGAACTGGTGCGCCCGCACGACGGATGGTCGCGGCGAGCCGCTGGTACGACTCAGCCTTCCGGTCATGCCGCGGCTCTTCCAGAACGACGATGCGCATCGTCCGTCAGCCAACCCTGAGCGTTCGGAGCGTTTGATCGCGTTCCTTGACGCGCTCATCGACGATCTCGAGAGCCAGATCCGGACAACGGCCGACATGACGACGAAGCAGGGGCTCGACTTGAGCTACGCCCTCCGACGTGCGCTGTTCGCGCGTGTCGGCATCGTGCTGGCCGGACTGTACGGCGTCCGCCGTGGTAGTATCGCGTCGCTGGCGTGGGAGAACGTGGATCTGGAAGGCACCACGAGCGACGATGGCCCCCAGATCACGTTCCTCCTGAAGAACACGTCCGGTGGTCGCCCGATTCGGCACAGGGTGTTGATCCCGAAGGACGAACTCCCCATGGTCAGCCTGTTGCTGAACACGGTCGGTTCGCAGGGCGCCTCGCCATATGTGTTTCCCAAGGCGACGAACGTCACGAGACACGTGACTGGCGACGAGCTTGGCGCGTGGCTCGATGGCTTCACGGAGCGGGCAGGCTTGCTCAAGCAGAAGGGTGGCATCTGGCATCCGTTCCGGCGCGGATGGGCGCAGGCGTTGCTCGCGAAGGGCTGGGACGCGCAGCAGGTCGCCAAGTACGGCGGGTGGCGCGACCTCGCGACCTTCCACAAGAGCTACGCGCTCCGCCTGCCTGAGACGGAGAAGGCCATGATCCACAGCACGCCAATGGCGCAGCTTCTGGCGCGCCGCGAAAGCGGCGGCGCCGCGGTAGACTCCCCGGCCGCAGACCACCCGGCGGAAGCCGCCATGACGCAGCCGACCAAGCGCGGGGCGATGCCGCGCAATGTGCCTCAGAGTGGAGCGCGCGTCCTGGAGTTTCCGAAGCGCCGGGATGCGGGCCGACCGGATGTGAGCCGGGAGAGCCATCGCTCCGCGCCGCGCTCGCGCCGCGATGACTGAGCGTTCGGCAGCCGTTATGACCGAGGTATGGCTGCGGTCATAAATGATATGGCTCGCTGTGACCGCAGCCATAAACGGAAAGCCCGGCGGCGCCTAAGTGCAGGCACCGCCGGGCTTTCCGTATTGCCCCTCCAGGGCTCGAACCTGGACTCTTCTGATCCAGAATCAGACATGTTGCCAGTTACACCAAGGGGCACCACAACCCGACCACCTTGCGGCCGCCGGATGCCGAAAAACTAGCCGTTCTCCCCACCCGCTTCAAGGGGACGTGACAGGCTGACGCGAATCACCACCGGCTCAGTCGGGAGCCACGCCCGCCCCGGCTAGCTTGCGCCACAGTGACCCGACCCCCACGCCGCACCCGACCCGCCGCCCTCCCCCTCCTCGGCGCCCTCCTCCTCTCCGCCACGGCCTGCCGACCCGGCTGGGACGCCCTCGGCAGCACCCACGCCCAGGCGCAGGCCAACGGCGTCACGCTCGCCGACGCCCTCTACCGCCGCTACCTCATCGTCGAACGCACACCGTTCTACGCCGCGGCCCGCGCGAAGATCGGCAAGCGTGCCCTCTCGCCCTCGGCGGTCTTCGAGGACACCACGGTCTGGACCAGCCGCCCCGACGCGAAGACCCGGCTGCTCCTCGCCGAGGGCGTCTCGACGGCGGATGGACGCTACCGCTTCACCCCGCGCGCGAACGCAGCCTACCCCGACCGACTCGCCGACGCGCGCCACCTCACCCAGCTCACGCACCTCGCGCGGGAGGGAGAGTATGAATGGCGCACCTCGGTGGACTTCGCGATCGGCTCCATGACCCCGAACGACTGGGGCACCGGGTTCCGCGGCGCGCTGGCGAGCGCCGAGGGCCGGAGTGACGCCGACCTGCGCGCCGACCTGCGCAGCACCATGCCCCGCACCACCGCCGCACTCGGCCGCATGTTCGCCCTCGACACGCTGCACGCCCAGCCACTCACCGACGGCACGACGGCGGTCACCGTCGTCATGCGCCTGCAGCCGGACCGCATGAAGGCGGAGTTCCCGCTCTACGCGAAGTTCGTGGCGAAGTACGTCGGCGGCGCCGCATTCCACGTGGTGCTGCGCGACGCGCGCGGTGCACGCTGGATGGAGATCCGCAGCGCGGATCGTCGCACCACCGTGCGGCTGCGCGTTCGCAACGGCGGCCTGCAGCCACTGGAGGGCCCGGCGCGTGTGATGCCAGACTCACTGCGGATGGTGATCGATGCCAGCTCGAAGTTCTCCATCTTCACCATCGGGTTCCGCGGCATGGAGGGCACGTTGTCGTTCGTGCGCACGCCGACGGATCGCGCGTGGGTGATGCGCTTCGACCATGCCCCGGACTGGCAACTGCCGCTGGGCGCCGCCGCCATGCTGCGCACGCCGCTGAGGCGCCCGTTCGAGCAGGGGGGCATCAGCGGCCGCGTCAGCTACCGCATCGGCGCTGCCGGCCAGACCTGGATCTCCCGCGACTTCCGCGTCGCCGTGCAGGAGTCCGCCGTCACGCGCTTCCTCGGCGGATTCAGCGGCTCCGCCTTCAGCGAGTTCGACGGGCCGGCGGAACGCGATGAGAACCGCTTCAATGCCGAGCTCTTCCAGGCCATGCGGGACGACCTGCGGGCCTTCCGCTACGGCTCGCGGCCCGGGCTGAACCCGGCGTCAGGCGGTGCGCTGGGGAGCGGCGATGAGTGACAACGAAAAGGGGCGGCGAATCCCGTGGGATTCACCGCCCCTGCACCAGCTGGGCCACGCACGCTGTCATTGGAACTCTCCGTCCTACCGAGCAGCGGCGGGCATTTGCTCTGTCAATCACACGATGGAGCTGAGGGGAATCGAACCCCTGACCTCTGCAGTGCGATTGCAGCGCTCTACCAACTGAGCTACAGCCCCGACTCTGTAGGCGCCGCACACAAGCGTGTATCGGCACCTCGCACAGTCTCCTGAAGCTAGTAACCCTCTCGCCTCAGGTCAACTCCAGCTCCCTTACCCCGGGAACCGGACTGCAGACCTGTCCTTCTGTACCCCAGACGCGCCAGATGTTCCCCCGTCACACCGCCATGCACAGATTCGACTCCCGCTTCGTCCAGGACCAGCTCACCCTTCGCACCGAGGCGCGGAACGCGGTCCGCCTCCAGCCCGAGGGGGAGTACGTCCTGTACTGGATGCAGTCCACGCAGCGGCTCGTCGAGAACTGGGCCCTCCGGCAAGCCACGCTGGAGGCCGACCGGCTGGGCAAGCCGCTGGTGATCTACCAGGGGCTGAATCCCCACTACGAGTACGCCAGCGCGCGCACCCACGCCATGATCCTCGGCAATGCCGCGGAGCTGGCGGCGCAGGCGGAGTCGCTGGGCTACACCTACCTCTTCCACCTGCGCCACCGGCTGGATGGCGACAACCGGGTGGTGGACCGGCTGGCCGCCCGGGCGGCGCTGGTCGTGACTGACGCGTTCCCGACGGCCGGGGTCGACGCCCGGACGAACCGCGTCGCCAGCCGCCTGCCCTGCCGCCTGCTGGCGGTGGAATCCCACGCCATCGTGCCGGCGGGGGCCTTCGCGAAGGAGGAGTACGCCGCCCGGACCATCCGGACGAAGCTCGCGCGGCTGCTGGACCTGAGCCTGGAGCCGGTCGCGGATGTGCCCCCGCGAAAGCGGGTCACTGCCGCGCTCCGGCGCTCGCTGGAGGTGGAGAGCCTGAACTTCGCCGGGCTGGACCTGCCCGCCGAGATCGCGCGGTGTGCGATCGACCACTCGGTGGCGGCGGTGCCCGGGGTGGCGCCGGGCCTGACGGCGGCGCGGGCCCGGCTGGAGGCCTTCTGCCAGGCGGTGCTGCCGGATTACGCCGAGCGTCGCAACGACCCTGCGGACGTCGAGGGGTCGAGCCGGCTGTCACCGTACCTGCATTTCGGGCACATCGCGGCGGCCGAGGTGGCGCGCACGGTGCGCGAGCGCGGTGCGCCGGACCAGGTCGCGAAGTTCTTCGACGAGCTGGTGACCTGGCGCGAGCTGTCGCTCAACTTCTGCGTGCGGAACCCACAGTTCGGCACGCTGGACGGCCTGCCCAACTGGGTGCGGGAGAACATGGCGCGCCATGCCGGCGACCCACGGGAGCACGTGTACTCCACCGACGAGTTCGAGCGGGCCGCGACGCATCATCCGCTGTGGAATGCGGCGCAGCGCGAGCTGCTCGCGACCGGCCGGATGCACAACGTGATGCGGATGTACTGGGGCAAGTACATCGTGCTCTGGAGCGCGACCTATGCCGACGCGCTGTCCACGATGGTGCGGCTGAACAACCGGTACGCGCTGGACGGCCGCGATCCGAGCAGCCACGCCGGCATCCAGTGGTGCCTGGGCAAGTTCGACCGCCCCTGGCAGCGCCGGCCGGTGCTGGGCACGATCCGTTACATGTCGCTGGACCTGGCGTACCGGAAGTTCGACGCGCGCGGTTACGAGCAGCGCTGGGGCTGAGGGCGGCGCCAGCCGGACCCACCGCGCTGGCGGAACGGCCAGGGCGCGGGGGGCAGACGTGACAAAGGGCGCTCCGTCACCGAGTCGGAGCACCCCTTGTGCATGTCCTGCAGACCATCGGCGTCGTCATGCGGCAGTGCTGTGCTCGCAGTCCGGACCGAGGATCGGTCGTCCGAGGTTATCGACGGGTCTCGTCGGTACCACCGCGACGGTTGCGGCTGCGTGCACCGCCACCTTCACGGCCGATCGAGGCCATGTGCGCGCGATCGCGACTGACGATCTCGCCTCCCTTCTTCCCCGCGTTGCGGGCTTCGTCGCGGGACCACTCATGAGCGGTGCCCTTTGCATGTGCCGCCCGGCCGCCCTTGGAGGCGATTTCCTTCTGCCGGTTGGGATCCATGCTGGCGAACCCTCGCGTGCTCTTTCGCGGCTTTTCGTCGCCCATAGGCGACGAGCCGCGGTCCATCGTCTCTGCCATGCAGCGTCCTCCTGCCCCGTGAAAGGTTACCACCCCGGTTTGCCCGGTCGGAGCTGGAACCAATGCAGCAGCGGCCCACCCCCTCCGCTTCCAGTCGGGGCGCGGCCGAACCGAACCGATCCAGCACTCAGGATCCTCCGGCGACGATGGCTGTTACACCGTCTCCGGACGCCCCGGGTGTTCTGTCAGGCATCCGCCTGGATTCCTGACAAGTCCTGCGAACCTCAGCCTATGCACGTTACGGGCCGCTGGCCGAGGCCGCTCTGCAATATTACACCCGTTTCCCTGACCAGACGGCAAATCCACCCGATTTCTGTCAAGATTCCGTATGGTCGAGTTCGCTAAATAGGCGGCGCTATATTCTGGCATGTCGCTCAGTCTCAGATTCCTCGGCACCTCCGCCGCACGCCCGACCGTGGAGCGCAACGTCACCGCGCTCGCCCTCGTCCGTGAAGGGGAAACACTCCTGTTCGACTGCGGCGAGGGCACCCAGCGCCAGATGATGCGCTACGGCGTCGGGTTCACCACCGGCGAGATCTTCTTCACGCATTTCCACACCGACCACGTCCTAGGCGTGATCGGGCTCACGCGGACGATGGCCCTCCAGGGCCGGACCGAGCTCCTCCGCCTCTACGGACCGCCCGGCGCACTCAAGGCGTTGCGGGCGTGCATCGCGTTCGGGGGCGAGCGCCTCACGTTCCCGGTAGAAATTGCCGAGCTCGAACCTGGCGCCGTGCTCGATCGGACCGACTATTCCGTGCACGCCATCGCCGCCGATCATCACGGCGCGTCGGCGCTCGGCTACGCGCTGATCGAAAAGATCAGATTGGGCCGATTCAATCCGGACCTCGCACGCAGCATCGGCATTCCCGAGGGTCCGCTCTGGGGACGCCTCCATCGCGGCGAACCGGTGACGCTTCCCGACGGACGCGTGGTGGATGCGACGATGCTGGTCGGCCAGCCACGCGCCGGACGCCGCGTCGTGATTTCCGGCGACACCCGCCCCACCACCGCGCTGCGCGAGATCGCCGCGCAGGCCGACCTGCTCGTGCACGAAGCCACCTTCGGCGACGACGAGGCGGAGCGCGCGGTGGAAACCGGCCACAGCACCGCCCGCGAGGCAGCGACGGTGGCGCGTGACGCCGGCGTGAAGCGACTGCTGCTCACGCACTTCTCGGCGCGCTATTCGCGCGATCCCGGGGAACTCGTCACGCAGGCACAGACGGTGTTCGCGGCCACCGTCGCGGCGCGTGACGGCCTGGAGATCGAGGTGCCGTTCGAGGCCGAAATGACCGAATCGATCCGATGAGCGCGTGACCGCGCGGACGCGGCTGCGCGACGCTCAGCTGCGCGACGGGTCGGTGTCGTCCAGGTCGTCGGGGGTGGTGACGTGCAGCTCGTCGGTCGGCTCCCATCGCGTCACCGACACTTCGCCGGGCTGCCAGAGCAGGCGCGAGGGCATGCCATCGACGACCGCGAGCCATTCCACGCGCCCGTTGCGCGGCGACCGGCAGGTGGCGCCGAGCGGCTCGAGCTCGCGCCGCAGTGCCTCCACCTCGGCCGCGCGACGGCGCACGTCGCGGTGCGCGGTGCGGGAGAGCTGCGAGTCCATGTCGGCATCGAGCGCCGCGAGCACCGTGTCGTAGCGCGTGACGGCGGCGCGCCATGCCTCCCAGGCGACGCGCAGGTCGGCCACGATGCGTTCGACGAGCGGCAGCATGCGGGTGGCGAGCGCCATCGTCATCGGTGGCGTCTCGTCGCGCGGCGGCGAGGAGACGGGCAACGGACGTGCTCGCGGGTTCTGGTCTCCGCCGATCGTCATAGTGCCGCCTGCCTGGCTGCGGTGGGGCGCGCGCGGTTGCGCAGCGACGCTGCGCGAACCTGATCCGAATAATAGCCTGACTCGCTGAATGCGCGCTGCAACGCCCGGCGCCACTGGCCGGCGGGCGCGATCAGGGAGTCGGCGACGAGGATCAGGCGCCGGACCGGGCCGCGCATCGCGAGCACCGGGCGCGGGCCACGCCGCGTGTCCGCCGTCACCATCGCCATGTCCTCGCGGTCGGCGTGCACGGTGAGGGCCAGCGTCCCGATCGCGAACGCGAGGGTCGAGTCGTCACCTTCCCGTGGCAGCGTGCCGACGGCGCCGGGCCACCACCCCGTGGCCGGGAGGGTAACCGGCTCGAGTGCATAACGATGCGCATCGTGCTCCTCGTCGATGACCTGTTCGTCATGGAGGAGAAACTGTGCGGCCAGCGAATCGTTCCGTCGCACCAGCGAGAAACTGAGCGAGTCCATCAGCAGCGCGCCGATGGCGGCGCCGGCCGCACGACCCACCGCCCCACCCTGCTTCGTCGCGAGCGACACCGCCGAGCCGATGTGCTGCCGGGCCGTCACCATCGCGTCGGCCGCGGCACGGTGCGGCACGAGGTCACCGAGCGCGAGCCGGCGGCCGGTGGCCAGATCAACGGTGGCGCGGTAGGTGTCGTGGGTGCCCAGCTCGCCGACGGTGCGGTCCACGTGCACCTCGAGACCCATCACCGGCCCCACCACCTCGAGGGGCGTGATGCTCGACTCGAGCGCCCGGCCCTCGTCCGGCGGGAGCTCCTCCTCGCTGTCGAGCCGCTCGGCGCCGGGGTGGGCCGCCACCCACGCCATCGCCTCGCGCAGGACGGTGGAATCGGCGAAGACCAGCGCACTGTCGCCGGAGACCAGGTCACGGCGATAGACGCGGGTGACGAGGAACGAGGCCTCCTCGAAGTCGATCGGATCCTCGGCGACGTAGATCTCCACCAGCCGGCCCGCGAGTTCGGCCACCAGCATGGGGGCCCGCAGCACCTGCACCGTGTCGCGGCCGGCGCGCACCCAGGCCGTGGAGTCATCCGTCACGACGAGGAACTCCGCCTCCGCCATCGGCGTCGCCGGCAGTGCGGGCCGGCAGCCAGTGCCGGCCGACACCAGCACCAGGCAGGCCGCCGCGCGGCGCAGGCACGCGCCCACCGCACGCCTCACGAGCGCAGCTCGACCCCGGCCCACCGCTCCACGAGCTTCACCGCCTCGACGTGGTCCACCTCGTCGCCCAGCTCGAGGTGCGCGATGCGCATCAGGTCGGCCGCGAGCTGCAGGGTGGGCGCGGCACCCTTCTGGCTGCGCGCGATGCCGGCGGCGATGCCGGCATCCTTGTCCAGGAGCGCGAGGCGGAAGGTGCGCGGGAAGGCGCCCGTGAGCACCCGATCCGGAAAGAGGTTCATCGAGGCGTTGGAGCGGCCCGACGAGGCATTGATGACGTCGAGGGCCACCTGTGGTGCCACGCCGGCCTTCATGGCGGCCACCAGCCCCTCGGCGGTGGACCACAGGTGCAGGGCGAGCAGCGCGTTGTTCACGGCCTTGATCGCGTCACCGGCACCGACGGCGCCGCAGTGCACGATCTTGCCGGCGAAGCTCTCCAGCACCGGCCGGGCACGTTCGAGCGCCGCGGCGTCGCCGCCGACCATGACGGTGAGGGTGCCGGCGTCGGCACCGGCCACCCCGCCGCTCACCGGGGCGTCGATGAACGCGATGCCGGCGGTGGCAAGGTCCGCGGCGATGCTGCGGCTGGTGTCCGGGTCACCGGAGGTGCAGTCCACCAGCAGGGCACCCGGCCTGATCGCGTCGCGCATCGCGTTGCCGCCATCGGCGAGCAGGGTGGCCACGTGCGACGATTCGGGGAGGCAAGTGATGATGATGTCGGCGTCGCGCACCGCATCGGCCGGGGTCGCGGCCACCCGTGCGCCCGCCGCCGCAGCGGCGCTCCCGGCGGCCCGTTCCGCCGTGCGATTCCAGATCGTGAGGGCGTGGCCGGCGCGGGCGACATGCGCGGCCATGGGGGCGCCGATGGCGCCGAGTCCGAGAAACGCGACGGAGAGTGGCATGCCGAAAGCTAAATCGGGCGGTCCACGGTGATGGGTGTGCCGGGTCGTATCTTGCGCCACATGCGGACACTCGTCGAGGTGGAGGGCATGCGCGCCGTGCACTGCGTGCGCGCGGTGCAGACGGCACTCGTGATGGTGGATGGGATCCGCTGGTGTGACGTGACGCTGGGCCGGGTGGAGGTGGAGCACGATGGTGCGGCCACCGAGGCGGCGTTGCGCCAGGCGATCGGGGTGGCAGGCTTCGCGGTGTCGGCGGTCCGGTCCGAACGCCGCCTGCCGGTGGTCGGCGAGTCGTGACAGGGGGCGTGGCTCCGGCCGCGATTCGTGGGGTTACCCCATGTGGCGGGCCGGCCTAACTTGGCCCAACGCCGCAGCGGGTGACGGGCGGCACCAGCTCCATGACGACCGGACGGTCGTCTTCCTTCCGTGACGACGGTTGCTGTGCCCGGTCAGGGCCGCCAACCGCACGAGTGACCGGTTCCTGATGGCGAAGAAGCGACGCGACGACGATCTCCCGATCGCCGCCCTGCTCGCCCCGGACATTCTCGCGCTGCTGGACGAGGCGCCGGAAGCCGTGGCAGCGGAGACGGAAGAGATGCATCCGGCCGACCTGGCGGATGTCGCGGCAGCGATCCCGCGGGACCGGGTGGTGGCGCTGCTGAACGCGCTGGGTGCGGGGCGCGCGGCCGACGTGCTGGAATATCTCGACGACGAGCTGCGCAGCGACGTCCTCGAGACGATGACCACGCGACAGGCCGCGCAGCTCGTCACGGAGATGACGCCGGACGACCGTGCCGACGCGCTCGACGAGCTCGAGGAGGAGGTGGCCGACGAGATCCTGTCGGCACTCCCGCCGGAGCAGCAGCGCGAGACGGAGCAGCTGCTTGCCTACGACGAGGACACGGCCGGCGGGCTGATGACGACGGAGTTCGTCTCCGTGCCGAGCTCGCAGCGGGTGGAGGACGCGCTGGCCAGCGTGCGCGCCATCGCGCGGGTGGGGCGCAAGGAGGCGATGTACACGATCTACAGCACCGACGAGGCGGGGCGCGTGAACGGCGTGATGTCGCTGCGCGAGCTGCTCGCGGCGCCCGACGGGGTGCCGGTGT
Organism: Gemmatimonadaceae bacterium; assembly: GCA_020851035.1. Classification (NCBI taxonomy): domain Bacteria; kingdom Pseudomonadati; phylum Gemmatimonadota; class Gemmatimonadia; order Gemmatimonadales; family Gemmatimonadaceae; species Gemmatimonadaceae bacterium. The sequence goes on from JADZDM010000023.1 coordinate 144,668, forward strand.
CGGAGATCGCGTGGACCGAGGTGGTGACGGTGACCGTGCACGCGGGCCGCGAGGAGATCGTGGAGCGCACGTCGAAGTACGACCTCGTGGCGGTGCCGGTTGTGGACGAGAACATGCGCCTGGTGGGTGTGGTGACGGTGGACGACGTCATCGACATCGTGCAGGAGGACGCCACCGAGGACGTGCAGAAACTCGGCGGCATGGAGGCGCTCGACGATCCGTACATCGACTCCGGCTTCTTCACGCTGCTCCGCAAGCGGGCCGGCTGGCTGACCGTGCTGTTCATCGGCGAGATGCTGACGGCGGTGGCGATGGGCCGGTTCGAGGGGGAGATCCAGCGTGCCGCCGTGCTGGCGCTGTTCGTGCCGCTGATCATCAGCTCCGGAGGCAACTCCGGTTCGCAGGCCACGTCGCTGCTGATCCGCGCCCTCGCCCTGCGCGAGGTGCGCCTGCGCGACTGGTGGCGGGTCGCGATGCGCGAGCTGCCGAGCGGCCTGCTGCTCGGCACGATCCTCGGCGTGCTGGGCTTCGCGCGGATCGAGATCTGGGAGGCCCTAGGCTGGACGAGCTACGGGGCCGGCCACACGCTGCTGGCATTGACGGTGGCGCTCTCGCTGATCGGCGTGGTGACGTTCGGCACGCTGGTGGGTGCGATGCTGCCGTTCGCGCTCAAGCGTTTCGGGCTGGACCCGGCGAGCGCCTCGGCACCGCTGGTGGCGACGCTGGTGGACGTGACGGGGCTCGTGATCTACTTCACACTCGCATTGCTCCTGCTCCGCGGCACTTACCTGTGACGACTCCAACACCGGCGACCGCGCATCCGTGGCGCGGGACGCTGCTGGTGCTGCTCAGCGCGGCCTGCTTCGGCACGACGCTGATCTTCTCCCAGCGCGCGATCGACGGCGGCGCCAGCCTCTCGACGCTGCTGACGTATCGCTACCTGCTGGGCACGATCCTGCTCGGGATCATCGCGGGCGGACCGGCGCCGGTGCTGGCCGTCGGCGCGCGGAAGTGGCAGTTGCTGTTGGTGGGGGGTGCGGCGCAGACCGCGATCGCCGGCCTGTCGGTGGCCGCACTGCAGGTGATGCCCGCCGCGGCAGTGGCGTTCCTGTTCTACACCTATCCCTCGTGGGTGACGCTGCTGGCGGTGCTCCGCCGGACCGAGACGGTGGGCCCGATGAACGTGCTGGCGCTGGTGCTGTCCCTGGCCGGCATCGTGACCATCGTGGGCAACCCGTTCGCCGCGCAGCTCGCGCCGCGCGGCATCGCCCTCGCCCTGACGGCCGCGGTGGTGTACGCGCTGCTGATCCCGTGGCTGGGCCGGATCCAGTCGGGGTTGAAGCCGGCGGCGGCCATGACGTGGATGGTGCTGGGTGCGGGCGTGCTCTTCCTGGTCGGCGCGCTCGTGACCGGGGCGCCGCTCTATCCGGCGAGCCGGTCGCTGCTGATCAACGGTGCCGCCCTCGCGATCATCCCGACCGCGATCGCGTTCATCGCCTTCCTGCGCGGGCTGACGGAACTCGGGCCGGTGCGCACGTCCATCGTCAGCACGGTGGAGCCGTTCTGGACGGCGCTGCTGGCCGGCGTCGTGCTGGGGCAGGCGGTTGGCGTGCGCATCTGGCTCGGCGGTGCGCTGATCGCGGCGGCGATGGTGGTCCTGCAGCGAAAGCCTGCAACCTGATCGAGTGTTGCCGCGCGCGAGGCATCGTCAACAAGGTTCACGCGGAAAACGCGGAAAACGCGGAAAGGTGCCTCTACCGCGCTGCCACCCTGGAGACGGCTCGACCCGAAGAAGATGCTGTAGGAACTGCGCGTTCGCGCACGCAGTTCCTACAGCATTCCTTCAAGGTGCATTCGGCCGGACGTGGCCTTGGGGTAGGGCCTTTCCGCGTTTTCCGCGTCTTCCGCGTGAACCCTGTTGACGATCTCCGAACGACGCAGACCGTCGCGACGCTCAGGTGTCGTCGACGCGCGGGAGGTGGCGGCGGCGGTCGTTGTACGCGAAGATGCCGGCGCCGAGCAGCGCGATGGTGGCGAAGCTGAACCACTGCACGGCGTAGCTCTTGTGGGCGCCCTCGCTGGGTGGCGGCGGGACGAGGCGCGGGGGGATGCCGGCCCTGGGTGCGGTGTCGCCCAGTTGCACGAGCAGGAGGGGCTTCACGGGGTACGGCATGCCCTTCTGCACTTCGGCGAAATCGAGCGTGCGCATGATCTTCGGGCTCGTGATCCCTGCCGCACCGGAGTCGGGGGTCGAGGCCGGGAGGGCGAAGGCCAGCACCTGCGCCGTGTCGGGCTCGCGCCACGCCGCGCGGTCGACATCCTTGCCATTGGGTGAGTAGACCCAGCCGCGGTTGACGAGGTACGCCGTGTCGCGTCCGGCGACGCGCAATGGCGTGAGCAGGTTCACGCCCGGTGAGCCGCCGCGGATGCGCTGCGTGATGAGCACCTCGTTGGCGTAGTCGAAGACACCGGTGACGGTGACGCGACGGTAGCGCATGGCGGCGCTGTCGGCGGGCAGCGACTCGACCGGGACGGGGGGTGCCGTGAAGTGGGACGCGACCTCGGCGTTCAGCGCGCGTCGCCATGCGAGCCGGTCGAGCTGCCAGAACCCGAGGCGGATGCAGCCGGCGGCGATGGCGACGGCGAGCACGATGAAGACGAAGACGCGCGGGCGGGTGCCGGGCGCCGGACTGCGGTCGTCGCGCACTAGAACAGTGTCATCTGTTCGCCGAGCTGGTCCGGCGTCACCGGCACCTGGCCGAGGAGACGCTGGAGCTGGCGGACACTCTCGGGGCTGTGGCCGGAGAAATGGTTGTTCACGAAGCCGTAGATCGTCTTCACGCGCGTCTGCAGTCCCTTGATGGCGGTGGCCCAGGCGTTGAGCTCGCGGGTGCGGTCGACCTGGATGTGACTGTAGTCGGTGAAGTCCCGGTTGGGTCCCATCCAGCGCAGGTAGGCGGTGGGTGAGGTCGGGGTTTCGGCCAAGGCGAGCATCTGCTTGCGCGGGATCCAGCGGGCGTCGGTGAGCGTCAGTGCGACGCTGTATTCACGCAGCAGGGCGAGGACGCCCTCGTTGATCCATCCGCGCTGGCGGAACTCGATCGCGAACGGGATCTCGCGGACCGGGAGGGTGGGGAGGAACGCGGCGAGCGCGGGGAGCTCCGAGGGCGCGAAATCGGGGCCGAGCTGGATCAGGACGATCCCAAGCTTGTCCTCGAGTTCGCGGGCGCGATCGAGGAAGAGGTTCGTGAGGTCGGCGGAATCACGGAGACGGTTGTCGTGCGTGATTTCCTGCGGGAGTTTGAGGGCGAACTTGAAGCCCTCGGGGACCTTGTTGCCCCACCCGCGCACGCTGCGCACCGACGGAATGGCGTAGAACGTCGAGTCGATCTCGACCGTCGGGAACGCGCGCGAGTACACGCCGAGGTAATCGGGCGCTTTCGTGCCGGACGGATAGAACGCGCCGACCCACGCGTCGTAGTTCCAGCCCTGAGTGCCGAGCCGGATCGTGGCTGCCATAGAGCAAAGGTGGCAGGCGGGGGAAGGGGAGCCAAGTGCCGCTGGCGTCGGGGCAGCAAACTCCACCAGAATACGCCGGATATCGAGTCAGCAACAGTGCGTCATGGCGCCATCAACGATACGTTTCGAAGAATCCGATGCCTTCGCCGGTAAGGGCCGCACCGCCGACCCGTCCCGCGAGACGGGCCCGGCCCTTCATCTGGAGGAACCACGGCGTCGCCAGCCGACGCGCGTACGCCCCCTCGCCCCGCTCGATCAGCCCCGCGCGCGTGTCGCTCGCCACCACGTCCTCGATCGCCAGCCGCAGGTCCAGCGTGTCCGCACCGCGCACGTCGAACAGCCGTGCCGTCGCCGGACCGCGTCCGGGTCCCGCCACGGCACGCGAGTCGTCGTACGCCACCACGCGCGGCCGGAACACCGCCCGGAAGCCGAGCGAGTCCACGAGGTACACGAACAGCGGCGCCTCGGCGGCGCCCTGCGCCGCGTCAGGTGGGCGCACGCGGCCGTACAATACCGTGTACGCCCCGGCGCGCGCCGAGCCCCAGTCCCAGGTCACCCCCTGCCAGGTGCCCCAGTTGTGGTCGTGGTACGCCTGCGCCCCGTCGAATGCCGCACACGCCGCCGCGATGCAGATGCGCCCCGTGGCCGATGCGCGCAGTCCCATCACGGCATAGCCCGAGGGCGATTCGCCACCGAGCAGCGTCGCGCCGGGAAACCATGCCCGCGGCGCCGGGCTCACCACGAGGTCGATCCCGAGCGGCGCCGCCGACCCATCCTCGGCACGCGCGGTGCCGCGCACGCGGTAGTTGCCGGCCGAGTCGAGGGTCACGCTGCCGGCGCTCCCGAAATCGACGTCGGCATCGCGCGTGCTGAACCGCACCTCGCCGTTCGGCACGGCCAACGAGAAGCGCCGCGCCGCGCGGCCGGTCTCGTGCACGGTCACCAGCAACTGGCCGGCCCAGCGGCCCTGCGGCACCGCCCCGCCGACGATGTAGGTGATGAAGTACCAGTGGTTCGCGTCGGGTGAGATCACGTTGAAGTAGTGCCACTCGCCCCAGCTCTCCGGTGTCGCGGCGCCGGCCGGCGGCAGGTGGAAGTGGTCCGCATCGTGGCGCAGTTCGCGCAGTGTCGGCGCGACCCAGCGACGGTCGCCCGCGTCATTCCGCCAGTCACCCGCCGCCAGCGGTGGCGCGGCGCCGACGGCGCGGGTGGCGTCGGGAATTTCCCCCGCCGCGCGCACTGGCACCTCGCGGCCATCCGGCAGCGTGACGTAGAGCAGCCGCGATTCCACCTGCGGCGCCACGGCCAACACGTTCCCCGCCTGGCGCGGCGAGGCCAGCAGCTGGTGGTACAGGAAGCGGGCGTTGGCGATCGAGAAGAACAGCCCGCCCACACCGCCGGTCTTCATCACCTCGACATCCAGTCCCTCCGGCAGCACGGTCACGTCACCGCCGCCCACGAGCTTCTCGTCGCTGGCCTGCGCGATCATCGCGTCACCCACCGAGAGCAGCACGATCATGACCGCGACGCCCAGCCCGTAGCCGGCGAGCAGGAAGAGGGTGCGGAGCTTGCGGAAGCCGAGGTTCCGCAGCGCGAGCTGCCAGGTCACGGCTGCGCCCCGGGCACGATGCGGCCGTCGCGCATGTGGATGCGGCGACCGGCGGCGGCCGCCATCTGCGCGTCGTGCGTGACCACCACGATCGTCGTGCCGTCGGCATGCAGGCGGCGGAACAGGTCGATCATCTCGAGGCCGGTTGCGGCATCGAGCTCGCCGGTGGGTTCGTCGGCCAGGAGCAGAGCCGGCTGGTTGGCCAGTGCGCGCGCGATCGCCACCCGCTGTTGTTCGCCGCCGCTGAGCTGCGACGGCCGGTGCGTGGCCCGTGCGCCCAGCCCGACGTAGCCGAGCAGCGACTGCACGCGCGCACGCCGCACGTCGCGCGGCACCCGCGCCTCGGCCAGCGGCAGCTCCACGTTTTCGGCGGCAGTCAACGCCGGCATCAGGTAGAAGCGCTGGAACACGAAGCCGATCCGGCGGAGCCGGAACGCGGTCGCCTGCGCGTCGTCGAGGCGGTCGATGCGCTGTCCCGCGATGCTCAGCGACCCGGCATCGGGCGTGTCGACGGCACCGAGGAGGTTGAGCAGCGTGCTCTTGCCGCAGCCGGAGGGACCGACGATGGCCACCCACTCACCGGCCTGCACGTCGAAGCTCACGCCGCGCAGCGCATGCACCGCGCTGCCGCCCATGGCATAGTCGCGTGCCAGGTCGCGCACCTCCACGATGGCGGTCATGCGACGGCCTCGCGGCGCAGCGTGACGGCGATGGGCAGCGAAGCCGCGCGCCACGCCGGGTAGATCCCGGCCAGCACGCCGGCGGTGACGAGCAGGCCGAGGGCGATGCCGGCATCGCGCGGCTGGAAGACGAAGAACCGGAACGTCGCGGGCATGCCTGGGAAGTCTGCGAGGATGCGCTCGAGCCACTGCGCGGTGACGAGGCCGATGCCGATACCGGCGAGCGCGCCGGTGCCGGTGAGGGCCACGCCCTCGGTCACGACCTGCTGCACCACACTGCCCTTCCCGACCCCGATGGCGCGCAGCACCGCGATTTCGCCCGCCCGCTCGTTCACGCCGATCGTGATGAGCGTCGTGACCAGCAGCACGCCCACGGCGAGCGAGATGCTGCCGAGCACCAGCGCCAGCTGCCGGAAGTACGAGAGTCGCTGCTCCACCTGCGCGGTGGCGTCCGCGAGGGAGATGGCCGAGACGCGCGCACTCACGGCCTGGACGCGCGTGCGGACCGCGTCGAGATCCTCGCCGGCGGCGGCACGCACCATCAGCAGCGACACCTGGTCACGCCGCGATGGGCCACCGAGGTCCTGCAGTGCGGTGAGCCGCATCGCCAGCGTGGGCTGCGACGTGGCGGTGTAGAAGAAGCGGCCGACCCCACGGATGGTGAACGGGCGCCGTGCGAGCACGGTGCGCAGCTGCGGGTCGTAGCCGACGGCCAGCGAGACGGTGTCACCCACCTGGCGACCGGTGAGGGCCAGCCAGCGCTCGTTGACGACGATGTCGCCGCTGGCACTGACATCCGCGCCGCGCACGAGCTCGTAGTCACCCTGCACCGCCGGTTCGATGCCCAGCGTGAACGCCGTCACGGTGCGCTCGCCGGTGGTGACCTGCGACTGCCCGCCCAGCACCGGGCTGACGGCCGTCACGCCGCGGAGGGCGCGGATCCGCTGCACGAGTGCGGTGGCGCTGTCCATCGTCGCATCACTGTCGAATGGCAACGTGCCCTTCGGCGCCACACGCAGCTGGTAGCCGCGGATCAGCAGGAACCCCTGGAAGTTCTCGCGCATGCCCGACGCGAGCATCACCATGTCGAGCAGCAGCGCGGTGGAGACGGCGATGCCCAGCAGCGCGAGCAGGGTGCGGGCGGGGTGGCGGAGCAGCGCCAGGAACGCAAGGCGGAACGGCATCAGCGGCCCAGCAGCGACAGCGGCGGTCGCGCCACGAGCCGACGCGCCGCCACCCACCCCGCCACCGTGCCGAGCACCACCGACAGGGCACAGGCGAAGAGGATCGTCTCACTGGTGACGAGCGTGAACGCCAGCGTGGTGCGGTGCACGCCCTGGAAGTGCCAGTTCACCAGCCGCGCCATCACGATGCCGAGCCCGACGCCGAACAGGGAGCCGAGGAGCGCGATCAGGCCCGCCTCGAGCACCACCGACCGCACGATCGTGGCAGACGAGATGCCCATCATCCGCAGCGCGGCCACATCGCGGCGGCGTTCGTCGATCTTGAGCAGCAGGATGCAGAGCAGGAACGCGGCACTGGCCACGATCGTGATCACGCCGATGGCGCGATGGAAGCGCCGCACGACCTGGAAGGTGCGGCTGGTGCGCACCGCGATCTCGGCGCTCGGCCAGGCGCGGAAGCCGAAGGCGGCGGCGTTGACGGTGGTGAGCAGGGCGGCGCGGGCGCTGTCACCGCTGGTGCGGATCGCGAAGCGGTCCACGCGGTCGCCGTAGCCGGAGAGGCGCTGCAACTGGTCGAGGTGGAGCCGCGCCCGGTACTCCTGCCGCGCGATCTCGCTGGGATCGGCGCGCCGTGCCAGCAGCGCGCTGACCACGGCCCGCTCGGCGGTGCGGTCACCCGTGAGTGCGGAGATGCGCACGGTGTCGCCGAGCCGCAGGCCGGCGTCGGTGGCGAGCCGCGCATCGAGGGCGATGGTCCGCACGAGGGCCGACCGGGTCGGGGCGGAGTCGATGACCTGGGCCGCCACCGGCGCCGCCGCGAGCAGCGCCATCGGCCCCGCCAGCCAGTGGCGGATCACGCGCGGTCGGCGATGCGGACGGCGCGGGCGGCGGTGGGACCGATCTGGCGCAGCACGCTGCCCACCATCACCTCGATCGGGCCGTCGTACGGGGCGCGGGCCTGCACGTTCACCATGGCACCAGGTCGCAGTTCGAGTTCGCCGAGGTAGCGGAGCATCACGGGATCCTTGTCACTGACGCTCATGACGATGCCGATGGTTCCCACGGGCCACTCGGCGAGGGAGCTGTGGCGCGTCTCGTCGACCGTGCCGTCACGGGTGGGGATCGGCGCGCCGTGCGGGTCGAAGCGGGGATCCCCGAGGGCGTGTGCCATGCGATCGATAAGCGCGTCGCTCGCGGCATGCTCCAGCTGCTCCGCCTCCGCGTGCACGTCGTCCCATGGCACGCCGAGGACGGTGGCGAGGTAGCTCTCGAGCACGCGGTGGCGGCGCAGGGTGCGGAGGGCGGCCGCGCGGCCGCTCGCCGTGAGGCGCGCGCCGCGATACGGCTCGTGCTCCAGCAGGCCCTGTGCGGCGAGGCGGCGCACCATCCCGCTCACGCTCGCCGGCGCGAGCAGCAGCCGCTCGGCGAGCGCGTTGGTGGTGGCGGCCTTCCCGCCCTGCTGGATGTCGTAGATCGCCTTGAGGTAATCCTCGACCGGCGCCGTGAGCGCCGGGGCGGCGGGTGTGGCGCGGTGGCGGTCCACGATCGGCTCAGCGCGGGGTGCGGCGGGTGGTGGTCGCGGCGGGCATGCCGCGGACGAGCAGCACCGGCACCAGCGACCGGTGGCGCACCGCGTTCGCCACGCTCCCGCGCACGACGTCGTTCAGGAAGCCGTGGCCATGCGTGGCCATCGCGATCAGGTCGCACGCCTCGCGCGCCGCCGCCTCGCAGATCTCGTGCGCCGGGTCGCCCGAGGCCAGCACCGAGTCCACGTCCAGCGCAGCGCCGGCCAGCCCGGCGACACACTGGTCCAGGTAGGCGCGGTCGGCGCGCATCTCCTCCGACTCGCGCAGCTTCAGCGACTGGATGTTCCGCGCGGCGAAGCCGTCGGCCACGTGCATCAGCGTCACGCGCGCGTTGCAGAGCGTGGCCAGCGTGCGCACGTGGTCCAGAATCGCCGCATCGTACGACGAGTTCTCGAGCGGGACGAGGATGTGCCGGTACATGTCAGGTGAGCCAGTCGCGCACGACCTGGAACAGCAGCCACGCGTTGAGCGACGCGATCGTGATCGCGATCAACCAGGCGAGCGCCGTCAGCCACCGGGCGTTCACGAACTCGCCCATCTTGCGGCGGTCGGACGTGAACATCACCAGCGGGAAGACCGCGAACGAGAGCTGCAGGCTGAGAATCACCTGACTGAGGACGAGGAGTCGTGAGGTGCCGCTGGCGCCGTACAAGATACTGACCACCACCGCCGGTACAATCGCGATCGCCCGCGTGATGAGGCGGCGCACCCACGGCTGGAGGCGGAGGTTGAGGAACCCCTCCATCACGATCTGGCCGGCGAGCGTGCCGGTGAGGGTGGAATTCTGCCCCGAGGCCAGCAGGGCCAGCGCGAACGCGGTGCTGGCGCCGGCACCGAGCAGCGGCGTGAGCAGTTTCCACGCATCCTGGATCTCGGCCACGCCGCTGTTGCCGGTGGTGTGGAAGGTGGCGGCGGAGACGATCAGGATCGCGGCGTTGATGCCGAGTGCGAAGGTGAGGGCGATGGTGGAGTCGGCGAACGCGAAGCGGACCGCCTCGCGCTTGCCCTCGGTGGTCTCCTCGTACTTGCGCGTCTGCACGATGCTGGAGTGCAGGTAGAGGTTGTGCGGCATGACGGTGGCGCCGAGGATGCCGATGGCGATGTAGAGCATGTCGCGGTTGCCGAGGATCTCCGGGCCGGGCACGAAGCCACGCAGCACGCCGCCGACGTCGGGGCGGGAGAGCACGAGCTCGAACAGGAAGCAGATCCCGACGATGGCAACCAGCGCGATGACCATCGCCTCGAGCAGCCGGAAGCCCTTGCCCTGCAGCCAGAGCACGACGAGCACGTCGAGGGCGGTGAGCGTGACGCCGACCGGGAGCGAGATGCCGAAGAGGAGCTGGAGGGCGATGGCGGTGCCGATCACCTCGGCCAGGTCGCAGGCCGCGATGGCCAGCTCGGCGATGATCCAGAGCGCGAAGGACAGGCGCGGCGGATAGGCGTCGCGGCAGGCCTGCGCGAGGTCGCGCCCCGTGACGATGCCCAGCTTGGAGGCCAGTCCCTGGAGCAGGACGGCCATCAGGTTGCTGAGCAGGATGACGTAGAGGAGCGAGTAGCCGAACTGGGCGCCGCCGGCGAGGTCGGTGGCCCAGTTGCCCGGGTCCATGTAGCCCACCGCGACCAGGTATCCCGGTCCGCCGAAGGCGAGGAGTTTCCGGAACCAGTTGCCCTGACTGACCGGGACCGTGCGGTACGCCTCGGCAAGGGAGGGGGCGACGCGCGTGCGGCGCCAGGCCGGGATGTCGCCGGTGAGGACGACAGGCTCGGGTGTCGGCCCGGCAGGCCCTGCCGGACCACCCGGCGTCCGGCTCGGTACGGTCATGGAGTTCCGAAGAAGTGATTTCGCACAAGCGAAATTATCGGCACCCCGGATCCGGAAGTCCAGCCCTCCCCCGCGTTCCGCCCCGGCCCGGGCCGGACGGAGGTCTGCCCAGACGCGCTCGCGACGCCGACACCCCGCCACCGCGCCTTAACGTCGGCCGGCCCGCGAAGTCTGCCCCCCTGTCACCGCCGCAGTGCTCCGCACCCCGCACTGCCGATCCCCCTCCCCCTCGCTCCCCAGACCGGTACCCGACCATGCCGACGCCGCGCGCCCTCCTCCGCTCCACCGCCACCGCCCTCACCCTCGCCGCCCTCCTCACCGCCTGCGGCGACGGTGCCACCGCCCCCGCCGACAGCGGCATCAGCGCCGCCGTCGCCGCCGCCACCACCCTCGATGTCGCCACCATCGCCGGTGATGCCGCCAAGGAGGACGTCGAGATGTTCCGGGTCAACCGCGGCGCCTTCGGCATCGCGCAGGCCACCGACTTCGAACGCTTCGCCCGCTGGGAGACCTGCCCGTTCGACACCACGACCGCGCGCTTCACCTGCACCACGCGCACCCGCGGCCCCTTCTCGCTGACCCGCAGCTACGCCTACGCCGACGAGCAGGGTGCCGCGCAGTCCGCCTTCAGCGCCACCACCACCGCCAGCGCGAACTTCAAGTGGACGCTCACCGGCGAGATCACCCGGAAGCGCTGGAGCGGCACCATGAGCCGCTCCCGCGACATCACGCTCTCCGGCCTGCTCGGCGCCAACACCTCCGTGACGGTGAACGGCACCGGTGCCGCCGAACGCCAGCGCACCGTGTTCCTGCGTGACAGCAGCGGCGCGAACGGCCTCACCCGCTCCTACGACATGGAGGCCTCGCTGGCGATCGCCAACGTCGTCACCCCCGCCATCCGCCTCCCCGATGCCTGGCCGCTCTCCGGCACCGTCACGCGGAACTACACCGTCGTCCGCACCGACGCCACGAACGGGACGACGACCACCGTGCGCAACAGCGTGGTCACGTTCAACGGCACGCAGTTCGCCGCGCTGGTGGTCAACGGCAAGGAATTCATCCTCGACCTGGACACCGGCGAGGTCACGCCGAAGCCGGCCAGCTGACCCGGTGCCCCACTGCCGCCCCGTCCTGCATCGACGCCGATGCGGGGCGGGGCGTCAGGCGTTCCGGCTCAGGGGAGCGCCACCGACAGGAACTGCGTCAGGATCCGCTCCGTCATCCCCCAGACGATGTCGTCGCCGCACCGATAGGCGGGGAAGCGCATCCGGGCGCCGCCCCGGTCGAACGCATGCTCCCATTGCACGGCAGGGTCGCGCAGGGAGCGCACCTTCTGCCAGAACGCCGAATGCACCTCGACGTTCGGCACGAGGGGCACCGGGACGGTGACGTGGAACACGTACGGGCGCACGGCAATCGACGGCAGCACCGGCGACCGCGGACGCAGGTCGTCCAGCACACCCAGCATCGTGCCGGTCAGGTCGAGATCCAGCGCCAGCTCCTCGCGCGTCTCACGTCGCGCCGTCTCCTCGAGCGAGCGGTCCGCCGGCTCCCGCCGTCCCCCGGGAAACGCCACGTGCCCGCTCCACGGATCACCGGCGCGCTCCGCCCGCCGGATGAAGAGCAACTCCGCATCCGACACGGAATGCCCCCGCAGCACCAGCGCCACCGCCGCCCACCGCAGCCCGGCCTCCTCCGGCTCCTCCACGCGCGCATGCGCACGGAGCGCCCGCATCAGCGCGTCCATCCGGGGCGGAACGGTCCGGGCGCCGGTCGTGCGGACTAGCCCTCGACCTCGCCGTTCGCATCCACCCACGCGCGAAAGCCACCGGCCAGCGAAGACACGTTCGCGTACCCCATCGCCCGCAGCGACTCGGCCGACAACGCCGACCGGTTCCCCGACGCACAGTACAGCACGACCTGTGCATCGCGCGGCACCGAACCCTCGATCTTGCTCTCGATGGTCCCCCGCGACATGTGCACCGCGCCCGCCGCATGCCCGAGGTTCCACTCACGGTCCTCGCGCACGTCGATCAGCACCACCGATCCGCCGGCGGCGCACCGTGCAACGGTCTCCGCCGCCGTCACTTCCGTGATGCGCGCCTTCGAATCGGCAACCAGCTCGGCAAAGCTCTTCATGTCCCTGCTCCTCAGGCCACGGTGATCCTGCGCACGGCGTCGCGGATCACCAGCGATCGCGCCGCCGCATCCAGCGTCGCCTCCGCACCGAGCGGCAACGTCCACTGATCGGCAATATGGCCGATCGGGAGGTTCGCCAGACAGGGGACCTGCAACCGGTCGGCGAGTTCGGACACCAACGCGCCGATCGACGTGGCCCCGGGATGCTCATCCTCCGGCACCTGCGTGAACTGGCCCACCGCCAACCCCACACACCCGCGGAAGGCCCCCGCCTGCTCGAGTTGCCGCAACTGCCGGTCGACACGATACGCCGCCTCGTTCACGTCCTCGAGCACGAGGATCGCGCCCGCCCCACGCACCGCATCCGGCGTCCCGCACAACGCCGCCAGCAACGCGAGGTTCCCCCCGGCCAGGCGCCCGGTCACGACCCCCTCACGCACGACCGCAGCATCCTCCCACACACCACACGGCTCCGCCGACCCGCTCACGGCAGCGTGCAGCGACGCCGCGCTCAGCGCCGGCAACGGCGCGCGCCCCGTGTGCCCGTGGAACGTCACCACCCCGGCACGCGCCGCGATCGCACAGTGCAGCGCCGTCACGTCCGAATACCCGATCACCGCCCGCGGTCGCCGCATGAACGCCTCCAGCGACAGCGCCGGCACGATCCGCGTCAGCCCGAACCCGCCACGCACCAGCCACACGGCGTCGATCGCCGGGTCGTCGAGTGCCCACTGCACATCCGACAGCCGCTCGGCATCGCTCCCGGCAAGGTATCCGCGCCGACCGAGCACGTGCCGGCCGCGCACGGGCTCCCACCCGAAACCACGCACGCTCGCCTCCGCGATCGCCACGTCGGACTCCCCCCGCAACGGCCCCGACCCGCACACCAGCGCCACCCGCGCCCCCGACGACAACACCGCCGGCCAGGATGATTTCGATGAGATCTGCATGAACGGGATGGTAAGGCTTCGCACGCCCCACGCTACCGTGGCGACATGCTCTCCACACGCACCGCCCACCTCCTCCTCGCACAAGCCACATCCCGCACGGGACTGGTCGCCCTCGCCCGCGCACTGGGCTTCCACGCCCCACCCCAGCCACTCGGCAGCCGACCGATGCGCGCCATGCGCATCGACCGCTTCGACGGCGCCGCACTCACGCGCATCACCCGCGATGCACACGCCGCCGTCCTCATCGCCGACCACATCCCGCAGGAACACTGGCGCGAGACACTGCACGACATCATCACCCACCTCGACCGCCTCACCGACCCGCGACGCTGGCTCGTCATCCTCCACTGCCGCGACGACGGCCCACTCGCCATCGCCTGCTGGCTCAGCTCCGCCCGCGGCCCCCGGCTCGCCGTCCTGCACACCACGCCGCCACGCATTCTCGACTCCGATGCGCAGACCGTCGCCGCACTCGCCACCGCCTGGCACCCGGACCCGACGCTCACCTGCCTCCGCTGGCACGAACTGCTCGGCAGGCACGCCATCGGACGCCGGTTCTTCCGCGCACTCGACACCCATGTCTCCGACATCGCCGCCGCCTGGCCCGCGCGCGTCCACGACGACGACCGCCGCACCCTCGCACTCATCCACGTCGCACGGCTCCTCTTCCTCAAGTTCCTCGAGACGAAGGGCTGGCTCGATGACGACCGCAACTTCCTCGCACGCCACGCCGAACACATCCTCGAACACCACGGCAGGCTGTGGCCGCAGCTCCTCGCCCCGCTGACCTTCGGCACCCTCAACACGCCGCGTCGCAACCGCGCCCCCGCCGCCCGCGCGTTCGGACGCATCCCGTTCCTCAACGGCGGCCTCTTCGCCACCTCCACCACCGAACGCCGCGCCCGACACCCCGCCCTGCACGACGAGCAGCTCGCACCGCTCCTCCTCGACACCCTCGCCCGCTTCCGGTTCACCGCCCGCGAGGACGCACGCACCTGGTCGGAAGCCGCCGTCGATCCCGACCTCCTAGGCCGGACCTTCGAGGCGCTCATGGACGCCACCGTCCGCCGCGGCACCGGCACCTTCTACACCCCCGCAGCGCTGGTCTCGACCCTCGTCGACGATGCGCTCGAACACGCGATCCCCCTGCCACGCCCCCTCGTCCGCGCCGCACTCGACGGCGCACCGCTCGCCAGCGCCGACGCCTCGCGCATCCGCCACCACGCAGAACGCCTCCGCACCCTCGACCCCGCCTGCGGCTCCGGCGCACTCCTCGTCGCCACCCTCGAGCGCCTCGCCTCCCTCCGGCAATCACTCGGCGATCCGCGCAGCATCGCCGAACTGCGGCGCGAGACCCTCACTCACTCCATCTTCGGCGTCGACATCGCCCCGATGGCCGTCTGGCTCTGCGAACTGCGCCTCTGGCTCTCCGTCGTCATCGACGACGACACCACCGACCCCCTCGCCATCACCCCTCTCCCCAACCTCGATCACCACATCCGCATCGGCGACTCACTCGGCGTGCACGCCTTCGATGACGCCGGCCGATTCGCGCAGTCCGCACGCCTCGCCAAGCTCCGCGAGCACTACGCCCGAAGCTCCGGCACCCGGAAGCGCACGCTCGCCACCCGGATCGATGCCGCAGAACGCGACAGCGCACGCGACATCGCCCTGCGCGCGTCCCGGGCACTCCGGCAGGAACGGGCCGACCTCCTGCACCTCGCACGCGGACACACCCTCTTCGGCGCCCGCCACGGCCTCTCGGCCACACAACGACGACGGCTCGCGACACTCCGCGAACTCCTCGCACAACACCGACGCACCATCCGGCGCCTCGACGACGGTGCCACTGCCGACTTCGACTTCCGGACCCACTTCGGCGACGCCGCCGCCGCGGGCGGCTTCGACCTCGTCATCGGCAACCCACCCTGGGTGCGGTCACACCACATGGACCACGACACCAGGCACCGGCTCCGCTCACGATTCGCCGCGGTGATGCGACACACCAACGCCGGCACCCCCTTCGGTGTGCAGGCCGACATCGCCATCCCGTTCACCCACCGCGCACTCGACCTCACACGCCCCGGCGGCATCCTCGCCTTCCTCCTCCCCGCCAAGCACTGGCGCTCCGTCGCCGGCGGCGCCCTCCGCCACCACCTGCTCCACCACGCACAACCCCTCCACCTCCGAGACCAGTCCCACGACAACGGAGGCTTCTCCGCCGCCGTCTACCCATCCACGATCGTCATGCGCCGCAACCACCCGCAGGATGCCGACACGGCACCCCCCGGCGCCCCGGTGACCTGCCACACCACCGACGCCGCCGGCACCGCGCACGCGTTCCACATCGCCACCAGTCACCTCCCCGCCGCCACACTCCCCGGTGCCCCATGGCGCATCGTCCCCGATGACGTCCGCACCGCCGCCGACACCCTCCACCACGCCGGCAGCCGCTGGACCGACTCGCGCCTCCCACCCCCCGCACTCGGCATCAAGACCGGCTGCAACGACGCCTTCCTCGTCGGTCTCACCGACGTGCCCACGTCACTCCGCGCCTGGGTGCGCCCCGCACTCCGTGGCGACCAGGTGCGCGCCTGGCACGCCGCCGACTGCACCACCGGCATCGTCGTCCCCACCGACAGCGACGGCCGCACCCTCACACGCCTCACCGCCCCACTGACTCGGCACTTCACCCCACACCAGCGCGCCCTCCTCGCCCGCACCGACCTCCGCCCCCGCGAACCGTGGTGGTCGCTCTTCCGCACCGACCTGCTCGCCCCCACCGGCTGGCGCGTCATCTGGGCCGACATCGGTCGCTCCCTTCGCGCCACGATCCTCCCGCCACACGCCGCCGCCGTCCCACTCAACTCGTGCTACGGCGTGCGACTGCACGACCCCGTCGATGCACACACCCTCGCCACCCTCCTCAACGCCCCCTCCACGACCGCATGGCTGTCGCTCGTGGCAGAACCCGCGCGCGGTGGATACCACCGCTTCATGGGATGGACCGTCCTCGCCCTCCCCCTCCCCCCATGGGAGCGCGCCCGCGAACTGCTCGCCCCACTCGGCGCACGCGCACGACGCGGCGAGCCCGTGAACGTGGAGACACTCCACACCCGCACGCTCGACGCCTACGGCCTGCGCCACCGCGACCTCGCCCCCCTCATGCGCTGGACCTCCGACGCACTTCGCGCTGAACGCACCAGCCGGTCCCGCGCCTCATGAACACGCAAGCAGCCAACACGCACGACATCGTCACGCGACTCGCCCGCGCCGCCCTCCACGCACGCGCCCTCCACTGCGACGCGCCCGCGACTCGACTCGGCTCCATCAGCCTCCTGCCACACCAGGACGCCGCCGTTCACTGGCTGCACACCCGCCTCACCCGGCACGGCGGCGCCCTCCTCGCCGATCCCCCCGGACTCGGCAAGACCTTCGTTGCCCTCGCCGTGGCGGCCCGCATGCACATCAGGCCCCTCGTGATCGCGCTGGCGGCGCTGCGCGATCACTGGCGCGAGGCCGCCCGACGCTGCGACGTCGCGATCGACTTCGTGAGCACCGAGCAACTCAGCGCACCCGCCGAGCCGCGCCACGGCGCACGCGCGCTCGTCATCATCGACGAGGCGCACCACCTGCGCACCCCCGCCACGCGCCGGCACCACCGCACCGCCGCACTCTGCCGCGATGCGCAGGTCCTGCTGCTCAGCGCAACGCCCATCCATAACCACAGCCACGACCTCGCCCGGATCACCCGGCTCTTCCACCTTCCCGCCAGCGCACCGGTCGCCAGGCTCCTCCGCCAGCGCCTCACCCTGCGGCGCACCCTCGACGACATCCGCGCCGCTTGGCCCGATCCCCGCGTGCCCGTGTCCGTGCCCGTCGTCCGGCAGCGCGGAACCCTGGCACTCGCGACCCGGCCCAGCCGCGTGCCAGCCGCCGTGATGGCCCTGCCCGCCCTGCCACCGCGCGACCAGCAGAACGGCCATCCACTCGTCCAGCTCGGGCTCCTGCACGCCCTGCGTTCGAGCGATGCCGCCGCCCGCCAGCGCATCCGCCACCGCATCGCCGTCACGCTCGCCATCGAACTCGCCGCCGAAGCCGGCGTGACACCCTCGCACCTGCTGACGCGCGCCTTCCGCCCACTCCACGACGACATCCAGCTCGGCATGCCCCTCCTGCTGGGCGATGCGACGGGGCGAGCCGATGCCGAACTCGCCGCAGCCGCACGTGCGCAACGCGAGGCGCTCGAGGCCATGCTCCCGTTGCTCGACGCCGGCAGCGATGCGCACCGCGCCCGTGCACTCGGCCGCCTCGCCAGGTGGTCGCGCAGCCCCGTCGTCGCCTTCACCTGGAGCAGCGCCACCGCCCGCGCCCTGCACCACCTCCTCCGGGACCACGCCGGCATCGCACTCCTCACCGGCAGCACTGCGCGCATCGCCAGCGGCTCCATCTCGCGATCCGAGGTGCTGCGACGCCTCCTCCCCGACGCCCGCGGGCTCCAGGCTCCGCGACAGGACCGCGTCCGGCTGCTCATCACGACCGACGTGATCAGCGAAGGCCTCTCGCTCAGCGGCGTCCGCACCATCATCCACCTCGACCTCCCGTGGACCATGGCCCGGATCCACCAGCGCACCGGGCGCGCAGCACGGATCGGCGCACCCGTCTCCGCAGTCGACGTCGCACACCTCCCCGCACCACTGCCCCGCACCACCTACGACACCATCGACCGGCTCCTCGCCCGCAAGGACCTCGCGATGCGTGTCATGCACACCGGTGCACACCACGGGGCCGGCGACGTGGCGGCGCTGCTGGCACCACTCGCCATGCGCGCACACTCCTGCGACCAGGTGCGCCGTCGCTGGGGCACGCTGCAGCACGACAGCGTCGCCGCGCCCCTGATCGTCGCCATCGTCCGGCTCGACGATCGGCGCCTGCTGGTGGCCCTCGACGCGGATGACACGCCACGCCGGCCGACCGGCGACGACTGGCACATCCTGGCCCGCGCGTCACCACGCACGCACATGCCGGGCATGCGCCGCAGGCTGCGTGAGCGGTTGCAGCAGTATCTCGCGGATCGCGAAACCACCCTCCGCGTCACCCGCAACGATGACCGGCGATGGCAGGCACGGATCGCGGATGACGAGATGGTGCTGCGTCGTCACGCCGGCGCTCGCGCAACCACCGCCGCCAGCGTGTCCGCCAGCCGGGCCGCAGCCATGCGCATCACACGCCCCGGTGAACTCGCGGCGCTGCGCGACCGCGTCACACCCGGATCCGTCGAGTTCACGGCGGACGCGTCGAGCCCCGGGCCGGGCGCGACAGGCGTGCGGATCGTGTGCGGCGTGGCGATCGTGCCGGCACCGCGGCCAGCCGGTCCGTGACGGCCGGTCCGGCTATATTGCCGGCGATGACCAGCCACCCCGCACAGCCACCACGCCCCGTCCTGTTCGACCTCGATGGCACCCTCGCCGACACCATCCCGCTGCTGCTCGCGTCGATGCGGGCCGCGTACACCGAGATCGGTGGCCGGATTCCCGGCGACCGTGAATGGCTCCGGGGCATGGGCACGCCACTCCGCGCGCAGTTCATGCTCTTCGAGGACAACGACGTCGAGCGCGTCGAGGCGCTGATTGCCGTCTATCGCGACTTCCAGGTCAGCAACCTCGCCGCCTTCGTCACCGAGTACGCCGGCATCCGCGAGCTCATCGGCGCGCTGCAGTCGGCAGGCCATCCCATCGGCATCGCCACCGGCAAGGGTGACTGGATGGCGCGCATCACGCTCGAACACGTCGATCTCCTCACGCCGTTCGCGGTGATCATCGGCGCCGAGTCCACGGCGCGGCACAAGCCCGATCCCGATCCGCTGCTGCTGGCGGCCGAGCGGCTGGGCGTGGCGGCGGCGGGCACGTTGTACATCGGCGATGCGCCGAACGACGTGCTGGCCGCGCGTGCCGCAGGGATGGTGGACGTGTGGGCCGCGTGGGGACCGTTTCCGCCGGCCGAGCTCGAGCCCTTCGCGCCCACACACACTGTGCAGTCACCGATGGACATCCTGGCGCTCATTGCCGGGCTCGACGCCGTCACCGGCACTCCGGCCTAGAAACCGCGGCCCCCGTGCCGCCGTACACTTCCACAGACCCGAGCCCGGAGCCGTCATGCAGCAGAAGGAGAAGCGCGTCGTGCTGGCAGTGTGCGCCGCCGCACTGGCCGGATGCGTGCAGCAGAAGCCGACACCGGAGTCCTTTGCATGGACTGGACCGGTGGCGTCAGGCGCATGGCTGCGCATCCGGAACGTGAACGGGGATTTCGACGTGCGGCAGGCCGAGGGCGACAGCGCCGGGATCCGCTTCGAGATCGAGCGGTCGAGCCAGTTCGCCCCCGAGGCGCGGGTCACCGTGGTGAAGGTTGGCGACGACATCATCGCCTGTGTCCTCTATGGCGGCCGCGGCGAGTGCGGCGCGGAGGCGTATGACGGTGGCGGCTCGTCCACGTACCGTCGCATCCCGTTCCTCAACGGCAGCACCAGTGCCCGCGGCACCATCCTCGTGCCACGCGGCGTGCGCGTCGAGGTGCAGTCCACGAATGGGGACGTCGACGTCGCCACGGTCGGGAGCGACGTCGCGGTGACCACCGTGAACGGGGACGTCGACGTCCACGGCTCGCGTGCGTCGGTGAAGGTCCGGACCACCAATGGCGACGTCGCCATCGGCGCCGAATCGGTCGACGGCGAGTTGCAGGTGCAGACCACCAATGGCGACGTGGAGCTCGACCTGCCGGCCGGGCTCAACGCAGCGCTCGCCATGACCACCGTGAACGGCGGCCTGAACCTCGACGTCCCGGCGACGGTCACGTCGCGGTCCCCGAAGTCCATCCTCGCGAACATCGGCACGGGCGGCACCACGATCCGGCTGCAGACCACCAACGGCGACATCAGCCTCCGGCCGCGGACGCCCTGAGGCGGGCGCCCGGGCGCCGGCCTACTCCCCGCCGAGCGTCTCGATCACCCCGGCGAGGTCCACGTCCTGCTGCGTCAGCCCGCCGGAATCGTGCGTGGAGAGTGCGATCGTGACCTTCGTGTAGCGGATGTCGATGTCGGGGTGATGCTGCGCCGCCTCCGCGGCATCGGCGATACGGGTCACGAACGCGATCGCCGCCGGGAAGCTCGGCAGTGAGAACACCTTCGACATCACGCCGGAGCGCTTGCTCCAGCCTGGAAGCCGGCCGAGTGCACGCTGGAGTTCGATGTCGGAGAGGAGGGGCGCTGACATTGCAGGAGGCTCGGGACGGGGAAGGCTCGAGTCACCCGTGGCACGCACCGGATGACCATGCCCTGATCCTCGTTCCCGCAGCCCGCGCGCACAAGGGCACGCGGCGGACCGCCGCCGGCGCGGGATCGTCCGCCCGTCAGCCCGCCTTGGTGTCCGCCGTCGGCCCGTAGACATCCGGCACCGGCACGTCGAGCAGCCGGAGATAGACCGTGAGCTGGCCGCGATGATGGATCATGTGATTCAGCACCGATGTGCGGAGCACCGCGATCCGCGGCATCGTGAAGATCGTGACCGGGCCGGTCTTGAGCGACCAGGGCGCGTGCATCTGCTCATCCGTCATCCCGGCCAGCGCCGCGCGGAAGGTCGCAACGCCGCTGTCGAAGGCGGCCAGCAGTGCCTCGGTGGTGCTGAACGCGGGCCGCGAATCGGCGCCACCCGATCCGGCGAGGTCGAGTTCGGGCTGCGTCAGGGTCATCAGCCCCCAGTGCGGGAAGTTGCCGATGTGCATGGCGAGCCCCGCCAGGGCGAAGGACTTCGGGTGCGGCTTCCACTCCGCCTGCCCGGCGGGAACGACGGCCAGCACGCGCCTGGTGGCGGCCATCTCCATGTCGAACTCGGGAAGGAACGACGCTGCGATGCTCATGGTCTGGATGGTGAAGCGTGAGGGGAGTTGATCGTGCCGGTGCATCGACGGCGGAAACTGCGCCCGGGACCCATGCGCCGCCATCGGCCGTTCCCCGTCAGCCGCGCCCGGCACTCACCCGTCGGCCGGCGCTCCCATGCGCTGCATGGGCCCGTGTGATGTCCCACACGTGCGTGACAGCGGAAGTCGCCAGGGTTTCCGTGGCCCGGCACGGCAGAAACCGGAGCCGTACCAGCGGTATTGCGAGGATTCTCAACGCCGCCAGCCGGGATGCCCCGACCGGCGACTGCTTCCGGAACTTCAACTACACGCCACTAGGCTTCCTCCATGCTGCGTGTCACCGTATCCGGCCTCTATTGTGACGCCGGCGACTTCTTCATCGACCCCTGGCGGCCCGTGCCGCGTGCGATCGTCACGCACGCCCACGGCGACCACCTCACCTGGGGATGCGGCAGCTATCTCGTCAGCGCGCCGGGCGTCGGCGTGACCCGGGAACGCCTCGGCCAGTGGCAGGATCGCGTCGAGGGTATCCCGTTCGGCGAGACCCGCACGATCAACGGGGTGCGCGTCTCGCTGCATCCGGCCGGTCACATCCTGGGCTCGGCACAGGTGCGGCTCGAACGGGGGGGCGAGGTCTGGGTGGCCTCGGGCGACTACCAGGTCGATCCCGATCCGACCTGCGATGCCTGGGAGCCCGTGCGCTGCCACACGTTCATCACCGAGAGCACCTTCGGCCTGCCGATCTACCGCTGGCCGGCTCCGCGCGAGGTCTTCGCGGCGATCGATGCCTGGTGGCGTGCGAACGCGGCCGAGGGGCGGAGCTCATTGCTGTTCGGCTATGGGCTGGGCAAGGCGCAACGGCTCCTCGCCGGCATCGACCCGTCCATCGGCCCGATCCTGGTGCACGGCGCGGTGGATCGCATGACGCAGCTCTACCGCGAGGCTGGCGTGGCGATGCCGGACACTCGGTATGCCACCACCGCACGCGGCGAGTCCGCCGGCGCGCTGGTGGTGGCGCCGCCGAGTGCCGACGGCAGCACGTGGGCGCGCAAGTTCGGCGCGCAGTCGACGGCGTTCGCCAGCGGCTGGATGCTGGTGCGCGGGGCGCGGCGGCGGCGCAGCGTGGACCGTGGCTTCACCCTCTCGGATCACGTGGACTGGCCGCAACTGCTGGCGGCGATCGCGGCGACCGGCGCCGCGCGCGTGCTGGTGACGCATGGCTTCACCGGGCCCGTGGTGCGCTGGCTGCGCGAGCACGGCCTCTCGGCCGACGTGCTCGCGACGCGCTACGAAGGTGAGCGTGACGACGCCGCTGAGGGGCCGGCCGATGCGGCGGCCCCGGTGACCGACGTGTCGCCCGATCCGGTGGAGCCGGCCGGGGGATGAAGGCCTTCGCCGACCTGTACGATGCCATCGACCGCACCACCGCCACGCAGGGGAAGGTGGCGGCCCTGGTGGAGTATTTCCGCGGTGCGCCCCCGGCGGACGCGGCGCTGGCGGTGTCGTTCCTCGTCGGTCGGCGGCCGAAGCGGCTGGTGAAGTCGGGCGACCTGCGTCGCTGGGCCGCCGAGGCCGCGGATGTCCCCGACTGGCTGTTCGAGGAGAGCTATGCGCAGGCCGGCGACCTCGCCGAGACGATCTCGCTGCTCGTGCCCGAGACGGCGGCGCGGGACGACGCCGGCGGCGTGGTCGAGCCGTCGCTCGCCTGGTGGGTGGCGGAACGGCTGCTGCCGCTCGCGCGGATGGAGCCGGCGCAGCAGCGCGCCAGCCTGCTCGACACCTGGGCCACCCTGCGTGGCGCATCGCGCTTCGTGTTCAACAAGCTGATCACCGGGGCGTTCCGCATGGGCGTGTCCGATGGCCTGCTCGTGCGCGCGCTGTCGCAGGTGAGCGGCGTGGATGGCGATGCCATCAGTCACCGGCTGATGGGCCAGTGGGAGGCGACCGGTGAGTGGTACGCGCGCCTCGTGTTTCCCGAGACGCAGGATGCGGACTGGAGCCGGCCCTACCCGTTCTACCTCGCCTACCCGCTCGAGGCGGAACCCGGCACGCTCGGCGCGGCAACGGAGTGGCAGGTCGAATGGAAATGGGACGGGATCCGTGCCCAGCTCGTCCGTCGCCGCGGGAAGACGTTCCTCTGGAGTCGTGGCGAGGAGCTGCTCGCCGGCCGCTTCCCCGAGGTCGAGCAGACGGCGGAGTTCCTGCCCGACGGCACCGTGATCGACGGGGAGCTGGTGGCCTGGCGTGACGGCGCGCCGCTGCCGTTCTCCGAGCTGCAGCGTCGCATCAACCGCAAGGTCGCCGGCAGGAAGCTGCTCGCCGACGTGCCGTGTGCGATGATCGCCTACGACCTGCTGGAGCAGGACGGCGAGGACCGGCGCGCGGCGGACATGGCGGCGCGCCGTTCCGCGCTCGAGGCGGTGGTGCACGCCCTGCCATCCGGCGGCACGATGCACCTCTCACCCGTGATCATGGCGACCGACTGGCCGCAGGTGCTCGCGTCGCGCGCCGGCTCGCGCGCGATGCGTGCCGAGGGGCTGATGCTGAAGCGGAAGTCGTCCGCGTACGGCGTGGGGCGACGGGTGGGCGACTGGTGGAAGTGGAAGGTCACGCCGCTCACGGTGGATGCGGTGCTGGTGTACGCGCAGGCCGGCCACGGCCGGCGCGCGGGGCTCTACACCGACTACACCTTCGCCGTGTGGGACGGTGATGCACTGGTGCCGTTCGCGAAGGCGTACTCCGGCCTCACCGACGCCGAGATCCGGGCGGTGGACCGCTACGTGCGCCAGCATACGCTCGAGAAGTTCGGGCCCGTGCGCACCGTCACCCCGGGCCTGGTGTTCGAGCTGGCGTTCGAGGGGATCCAGGAGAGTGCGCGCCACAAGAGCGGGATTGCGGTGCGGTTCCCGCGCATCAGCCGCTGGCGCACCGACAAGCAGCCGCGTGATGCCGATTCGCTGGAGACGATCCGGGCGATGCTGCAGGCTGGCCGCGAGACACCGTGAGCGGCGCGACCATCGCCCGCGCCGCCGCGCCACACGACATCGACTCCTGGTTCGCGGCCAACGGCTGGTCTCCGTTCGCCTTCCAGCGCGAGGTGTGGCAGGCGTACGCGGCGGGGGCGTCCGGGCTGATCCACGCCGCCACCGGCACCGGCAAGACGTACGCCGCCTGGCTTGGGCCGGTGCAGGAGTGGATGTCGCGCAACGCCGTTGCTGCCACCCCGCGCAGGCGCAGCACGAATGCCCCGCTGCAGGTGCTCTGGATCACGCCGCTCCGCGCGCTCGCCGCCGACACCGAGGCGGCCCTGCGGGCCCCGATCGAGGCGTTGCAGCTGCCGTGGACCATCGAGTCGCGCACCGGTGACACCGCCGGGAAGGTGCGGCGGGCGCAGCGCGACCGCCTGCCGACCGCCCTGGTCACCACGCCCGAGTCGCTGGAACTGCTTCTCTGCCGCGACGACCAGGAGGGGCTGTTCGAGACGTTGCAGTGCGTGATCGTGGACGAGTGGCACGAGCTGATGGCCACCAAGCGCGGGGTGCAGGTGGAGCTGGCCCTCGCGCGGCTGCGGGCACTCTGCCCGACGCTGCGCACCTGGGGCCTGTCGGCCACCCTCGGCAACCTCGGCGTGGCCTGCGAGACGTTGCTGGGGCGCCACGGCAGCACCGGCGTGCCCAATCCCGGCGTGCTGGTGCGCGGCATCGTGCCGAAGGAGATCGCGATCGAGTCGCTCCTCCCGGAGACGATGGACCGGTTTCCGTGGGCGGGGCACCTGAACACGAAGCTGCTGCCGCAGGTGATCGCGCGGATCGAGGCGGCGCAGTCGGCGATCATCTTCACCAACACGCGATCGCAGTGCGAGATCTGGTACCAGTCGATCGTCGCCGAGCGGCCGGAGTGGCTCGAGACCGTGGCGATCCACCACGGGTCGCTGGACAAGGGGCAGCGGCAGGTGGTGGAGGACGGCTTGAAGAGCGGCCGGTTCCGCGCCGTGGTGGCCACGTCGTCGCTGGACCTCGGCGTCGACTTCGCCCCGGTGGACGTGGTGATGCAGGTGGGCAGCCCGAAAGGGGTCGCGCGGCTGCTGCAGCGTGCCGGCCGGTCGGGGCATGCGCCGGGCCGGGTGTCCACGGTGGTGTGCGTGCCGACGCACGCCTTCGAGCTGGTGGAGGTCGCGGCCGCGCGTGACGCGATCCGTGACGGGAAGATCGAGAGCCGCGATCCCGTGGACCGGCCGCTGGACCTGCTGGCGCAGCACCTGGTGACGCGTGCCATCGGCGGCGGGTTCACGCGCCCGGAGATCATGGCCGAGCTGCGCACGTCGCGCGCCTACGCGCCGCTCACCGACGCGGAACTGGACTGGGTGCTGGACTTCATCACCCACGGCGGTGCGGCGCTCCGCGCCTATCCCGAGTATGCCCGGGTGGTGAACGAGTACGGGCACTACTTCGTGACGGATCGGAAGGTCATCCAGCGCCACCGCATGGGCATCGGGACCATCGTGAGCGACACGGCGCTCTCGGTGCGCTTCCTGACCGGCGGCCGGCTGGGCACGATCGAGGAGAGTTTCATCGCGCGCCTGAAGCCGAAGGACCGCTTCATCTTCGCCGGCCGCGCGCTGGAGTTCGTGCGCGTGAAGGACCTCACGGCCTGGGTGCGGAAGGCGCGCAGCCCCACCGGGGCCGTGCCGAGCTGGCAGGGGTCACGGATGCCGCTGTCCACGGAGCTGTCCATCGCGGTGCGGCAGACGCTGGAGGAGGCGCGCCAGGGTGTCTTCACGAGCCGCGAGATGGAGGCGGTGCGCGGCATCATGGAGGTGCAGGCCGCGCGCTCGATCATCCCGGCCCCGGACGAGCTGCTGATCGAGCGGGTGGACACGCGTGAGGGCCATCACCTCTTCGTCTACCCGTTCGAGGGGCGCCTCGTGCACGAGGGGCTCGCCGCGCTGTGTGCCTATCGCATCGCACAGCTCGCGCCGATCACCTTCAGCTTCGCCTGCAACGACTACGGCTTCGAGCTGCTGGCCCCGGAGCCGATCCCGATCGCGGAGGCGCTGGAGTCGGGGCTGTTCGGCAGCGCCCACCTGCTGCACGACATCACGCAATCGCTCAACGCCGCCGAGCTCGCGCGCCGGCAGTTCCGCGAGATCGCGCGGGTGGCCGGCCTGGTCTTCCAGGGGTTCCCGGGGCAGTCGAAGTCGATGAAGCAGGTGCAGGCGTCGAGCGGGCTGCTGTACGACGTGTTCGCGAAGTACGACCCCGACAACCTGCTGCTGCTGCAGGCCCAGCGTGAGGTGCTGGAGCGGCAGCTCGAGGCGAGCCGCATCGGGGCCACGCTGCGGCGGCTGGAGGCGAGCACCGTGCGCCTGGTGGACGTGGACCGCCCCACACCGCTGGCGTTCCCGTTGCTCGTGGACCGCTCGCGGGCACGACTCAGCACGGAGAAGCTGAGTGACCGGGTGAAGCGGATGACGGCGCAGGCGGAGCGCGGCACGCCGTAGCAGCACAGCGGCAGCGATCAGTCGCGCGGCGCGGTCGATGTCTCCAGCGCCTCGAGCGCGCCCCGGTATTCCGCATCGCGCCGGTCGATCGCCACCGCGTTGCCGTACGCCTCGCGCGCATCGGCAATCCGTCCCTGGGCCTCGAGCACCTGCCCCAGGCGCCACCACGACTGCCCCCGGGGCGGCATCGCCGGCAGGAACGGCCCGCGCAGGTACTCGCGCAGCGCCGACTCGCCCGCGGCGAGGTCCACGCCGAGTTCCGCCGCGAGCTGGCCCTGCTGGAACAGCGCCGCGCGATCCGATGGCATGAGCCGACGGTAGTGGCCCAGCGCCTCACGCGCGACGTCGGCCCGGCGCAGCCGGGAGGCGAGGTCGAAGCGCGCGAACCAGGCCGGCGCGCTGTCGGGATGCATCGTCACGAGGTGCGCGAAGATCGAGTCCGCGATGGCGGTGCGCCCGTCCGCACGCGCCAGGTGCCCGCGCATCAGCGCCCCCCGGTACGGATGCGCGCGTTCCAGCCGTGCCGTGAGCCGCCCGGTCTCCGCCCGGCTGCCTCCGGCGAACGCGGGCAGGAGGCGCGCCATCCAGGCCAGTGACTCCAGCGCCTGCACGTCGGTGGAGTCGCGGCGCAGCGCCGCGAGGAACGCCGCCCGCGCACGACGCGCACCCAGGTATCGACTGGCTACGCCCGGCTGGCTCCCGCGCTGGAGCTGCGCCTGCCCGGTGAGCACCAGCGCCGGTGCGGAACTGTCGCGAGACGCCGCGAGCATTGCGAGGGCGGAATCGGGCTGGCCACGCGCCACCAGGGCCGCCGCGTCGGGCGCTGCGCCCGCCGGCGCGCCGGCCTGCACCGCCAGCATCGTCCCGACGGCCAGCACCAGGCTCACGCGCGCGCCGGTGGAGCGCTGGGTGGTCGACGCGCCACGGCGCACCGGGTAGTCGCGCTCCACGTCGCGCCAGGCCTCACTGATGGAGGCGGCAATCGCCCCCGCGGCCGCGGCGTCGGTGGACGAGGCCAGCCGGCGCACGCTGGTCCAGAGCGTCTCCAGTCGCGCCGCCGCCTCGTCGCGACGCGTGCTGACGACCAGCAGCCGGGCACGCGAGCGCAGCACGGCATCGCGCTGGTCCACCAGCAGCTGCACCGCCTCGGGATCGCCGGCGTCCGACTCGTGTCGCACGATCTCGGCCTCGAGGCGTTCCAGTTGCTCGCGCGGCGCGGTCTTCTCGAGCAGCACGAGTTCACGTTCGTGCGCCGTGATCGCATCCAGCAGCCGGCGCGCGCCGGTGATGGCCGCGGTCCCGCTCTCGCTCGCCGCGGGCGGCAGCGTGCCGGCCGCCGCGAGGATCTGCGACACGAACTCCTGCGGCGTCTTCGGGCGACGGTCCGCCGCCTGCTGCCGGTAGATCCGCTGGATGCGCGGGTCGCGCCAGAACGCGGAGTCGGTCGGCTTGTAGGTCAGGCGCTGCCGGTCCATGTAGCCCGCATCGGCGCCACGCGTGGCACGCTTCACGAGGAGGTTGGACAGCGTCGCCGCCACCACGAGGACGAGCAGGAAGACCACCAGTCCCACCAGCGGCACCAGCATGTCGAGCCGCGCCAGCCACGGCGCCTGGAAGAATGCGTGCGCCGCGGGAATCCGGTCGCGGATGGCGAGACGGCGAGGATCGGTGGCCCACGCCATCAGCGGCGCCTCGGCCAGCAGCAGCAGCGTGAGCAGGCCGGTCGTCGTCCGTGCCCCCTTGAGCGCGCCCGGCAGCCGGTCGTACACGTCGCCGGCGCGGCGCCAGCTGCGCGGCCACCAGAGCCACCACCAGCGCGGCGGCAGCGTGACCACGCGCCGGATCGTCCCCCACTCGTAGCCGCGCTTCCGCGCCTCGCGCACCTGCAGGCCATTCAGCAGGAATGCAAGCGGCGGCAGCATCCAGACCCACGCCTGGATCGAGAACAGCCGGCCACCGCGGAGCAGGGCCGAGAGCGCCAGTGCCGCACAGATCGCCGTGGTCACGACCACCTTGGCGCCGAGCTGCTGCAGCTCCGCCAGTTCGTACGTCAGCGTGTCGTCGTCGTACGCGGACCCACCGACGGCGGCGCGCAGGCTCCGCCCGTCGGCGATGCGCTTCGACGGATCCTTCTCGAGGCAGCGCATGATCGCGTCGGCCAGGTCGGCCGGCACGGAGGGGGCCACCGCCGACAGCGGCTTCGGCGGCACGGAGATGTGCTGCATGAGCAGCTCGCGGAAGCTCGCGCCGTCGAACGGCAGCGTGCCGCTGAGCATCTGGTAGCCCACCACGCCCACCGAGTACAGGTCACTCCGCCCGTCGAGGGACGGCTCGGCGGTCGCCTGCTCGGGAGACATGTAGTGCGGCGTGCCCATCACGGCGCCGACCTGCGTGAGGCTGGTGCCGGACTGCAGGGTGTCGGCGCGTGCGATGCCGAAGTCGGTGAGCAGCGCGCGACCGGTACTGTCGTCGATGAGGATGTTGTCCGGCTTGACGTCGCGGTGCACGATGCCTTGGCGGTGCGCATGATCGAGCGCCTCGGCCACCTGCGCGAGCATCGTGCGCGCGGTCTCGGCGTCGAGGACCTGCTCGCGATCGAGGCGCGTGCCGAGCGACTCGCCACGCACGTAGCCCATCACGAACCACACCAGGCCGCGGCGTTCGCCGAATGCGTACAGGGGCACGATGCCAACGTGCTGCAGGCTGGCGACGGTCTTCGCCTCGCGACGGAATCGTTCGAGCACGCCGGCATCGGTGGCCGAGCCCGGGGGCAGCACCTTGATCGCGACGAGGCGCTCCAGCGCCCGGTCGCGGGCCAGGTACACGGCCCCCATGCCACCGCGACCGATCAGGCGGACGATCTCGTACTCGTCGCCCACGGCCGCGACGAGGGCCTCGCGCAGGCTGTCGCCCTGCGCCTCGTCCAGCATCGGTTCCGACTCGATCGCACTGCTCATGGCTCGTTCTCCGTACGAATCCGGGGCGCACGTCCAGCCCACAGGTTAACCGAGCGAGGCCCAGTTGTTGAGCCTGTTGGCGTGAGGCCGCGCCTGCGCGCCAGCGACATCCCGGATGGCGCGGGGCAGGCCGTGATCGCGGTGCGGGCACGGGCGCCGCGCGCCGCCGGGCCGTGGCGGTGCGGCGTAGTTTCGTGCGGATGACTGCGACCATCTCCCTCGCGGGCGTGACCGTGGACCTGCTCGCCGACCGCGCGATGTTCGTGCACGAGGGCCGCACCCTCATCGTCGCCGACGTGCACTGGGGCAAGGCGGCGACCTTCCGCGCCCTCGGTGTGCCGGTGCCCCACGGCACCACGCGCACCGGCCTCGATCGGCTCTCCGCGCTGCTCGACGACACCGACGCACGACAGCTCATCGTGCTCGGTGACCTGTGGCATGCGCGTGCCGGCAAGACGCCGGCCACCCTGCGCGCCATCGAGGCGTGGCGCACGGCGCGGCCGGCGCTCGCGATCACGCTCGTGCGCGGCAACCACGACCTGCACGCCGGCGACCCGCCGCCCGCGCTTGGCATCACCTGCGTCGATGCCCCGCTCCGGTTCGGGCCATTTGCGCTCTGCCACCATCCCGGCGACGGCCAGGACGGCTACGTGCTCGCCGGCCACGTGCATCCCGTGGTGCGGCTGCATGGCCGCGGGCGCCAGCGCCTGACCCTGCCCTGCTTCGCATTCGGGGCGCGGGGCGGGCTGCTGCCGGCGTTCGGCGAGTTCACCGGGGGCGGCGTGATCGACCAGCGCGACTTCGCGCGCACCTTCGTGATCGCCGACGACAGCGTGCTGCCGCTGGCCGTCGCCGGCGACGCGGCTCAGCCGCCGCCGTACGTCACGCCGGGATAGAGCACCGCCAGCGAGCCATAGAAGAGCGGCTGGAAGATGTACCCGAACACCTGCCACGCCAGGAAGTAGCCCACGAAGTTCAGCGCCGGCGTGCGCCAGATCAGGTTCTGCCACACCCGCCCCTTCGCCTCGCCCACCAGCAGCGGGATCGCCGCGCTGCCATCCATCGGCGGGAACGGCAGCAGGTTGAACGCGGCCAGGAGCAGGTTCATGGAGAACATGGTGCCGAGGAAGAACGCGATCGCCGTCCACACCGGCCCGCCCTCGGTGCCGACGATGTGGCCGAAGGGTGCGCGGGTCGGCGCGTAGAACAGCCCGGTGTAGTCTCCGGCCCTGATCGCCAGGCCGGAGAGCAGCACCAGCAGCAGGTTCGCCCCGGGACCCGCCAGCGCCATCCACGCCGAGCGCTTCGGGTAGCGCTGCGCCCACGCCGGATCGTATGGCGCACTCGCGAAGCCGATCGGGAAGCCCATCGTGAGCGCGGTCAGCAGTGGCAGGACCACCATGCCGAACGGCTCGCGCCGGATGTGGGGCCACGGGTCGAGTGACACCTGGCCGCCGTGATAGGCCGTCAGGTCGCCCCCGAGCTTCGCGGCCCACGCGTGGGCCGCCTCGTGCAGCGTGGTGGAGAGGAGGAACACGACGTAGAACGTCAGTCCCTCACCGATGTCGTTCATGCAGGGGGCGGGGTGTGGGGTGCAGGAAGGCCGGGAACCCGGACGTGTCGCGGATCCCCGGCCTCACCCGTCCATGGAAACCTAACGGAGGCGTCAGCGGCCTCCGCCAGCCGCCGTCGCCGCCGGTGCCGTGGCCTTCGTGCCCTGCAGCCAGTAGCCGAACCACTGCCGCAGCCGGCCGAGGCGGTCCACCAGCAGCCAGGGCTCACCGGCGCGGGACAGCTCGTGCGTGCTGCGCGGGTAGCGCACCAGCTCCGCCGGCACCCCGAGCTTCTTCAGCGACGTGTACCACATCTCGGCGCTGCCCATCGCCGTGCGGAAGTCTTCCTCGCTCTGCACGATCAGCATCGGGGTCTTCACGTTCTTCACGTAGCGGATCGGCGACAGGCGGTCGTAGAGCGCCTGGTTGTCCCACGGCTTGCCGTAGAACTCGAACTCGGTGAGCCCCTGCACGTCGCTGGCGCCGTACCAGTAGGTCCAGTCGGTGATCGTGCGGTCGGTCTCGATGGCGGCGAAGCGGGTGGTCTTCGTGGCCAGCCAGGTGGTCATGAAGCCGCCGTAGCTGCCGCCGGTGGCCCCCATCTTCG
Source organism: Gemmatimonadaceae bacterium (assembly GCA_020851035.1). Taxonomy (NCBI): domain Bacteria; kingdom Pseudomonadati; phylum Gemmatimonadota; class Gemmatimonadia; order Gemmatimonadales; family Gemmatimonadaceae; species Gemmatimonadaceae bacterium. The sequence goes on from JADZDM010000023.1 coordinate 176,685, forward strand.
TGCTGTCGATGTCCGCACGGCGCGCTATGATGTCGGTGGCCTTCATCAGGTCGTCGTAGTCCTCGAGCCCCCACCGTCCGCGCGTGACGTAGGTGAAGTCGGCACCGTAGCCGCTGGACCCGCGCGGGTTCGTGAAGAGCACGAACATCCCCTGCGCGGCCAGGTTCTGGAACTCGTCGAACCAGCCTTCGTTGTACTGCGAGTGCGGACCGCCATGGATGTACAGCACGACCGGGTACTTCCTGCCCGGCTCGTAGCCGTACGGCTTCATCAGCCACCCCTCGATCTCGAGGTTGCCGACGCTGCGATAGGTGAACCGCTCGGCATCACTCCATGCAACGTCCGCATTCAACGCATCGTTGAAGTGCGTGACCTGCCGCTCGTTGCCGCCGCTTGCATCCGACACGAACAGCTCGGTCGGCTTCGTCATCGAGGTCGAGACGTAGGCCATCACGCGGGCATTCGCGTCGAGCGAGATGCCGGTGGCGCGCCGGCGGCCGCCGACGAGCTCCCGCGGGGCGCCGCCGTTCATGTCGGCGTCGAGGATCGCCGCCCGCCCGCCGATCGACGCCGTGAAGCGGATGGCGCCGGTCGGGAGCCAGGTGATCGCATCGGGCTCGTACTGCCAGCTGCCGAGCAGGTTCCTCGGCGTGCCACCGGCCACGTCCACCACGTAGATCCGCGCCGACTTCGTGCGCGCCGGCCGCCCGATGAACGCGATCTGCCGTCCATCCTTCGACCACTCGAGATCCGACTCGGCGCCCAGCCACTCGGCCACCTTGCGCGGCGCGCCACCGGCCACCGGCATCACGTAGATGTCGGCATCGTTGCGCTCGGCCTCGTCACGCACGCGGTTGTACGGCAGCACGCCGAGGGAGTCGCGCTCCTTCTCGACGAGGCTGTCGGAACGCAGTCGGGCATCGGCGATGAAGGCGACCCACTGGCCGTCGGGTGACACCACCGGCGAGCGGTGCGAGTACGCGTCGCGCGTGAGCTGCACCTTCGTCGTGTCGCCGTAGGCCTGCTTCCAGAGCTGCGTCGGCCGATAGGTGCGTGCGGTGCGGCGTCCGGGGATCCAGTTGCGATCGTTCGACTTGAACGGGAAGTCCACGAAGTGGCGGCCGTCGAAGCGCGCGGGGTCGGCGGGCAGCGTGATGGCGTCGAACGGCGGCCGGGCGAGTGCGCCCATGCGCGCGTACGGATCACGTCCCGGTGACGTGGTGTCGGCCGGTGCGGCGTCCGACCAGACCGCGAACTGTCCGCTGGCGGGGGTGCTGCCCTGCGACGGCATGGTGGGCAGCTGCATCGCCTCGCCGCCGGGCACGTCGGTGCGCAGGACCCACGTGGTGCCCTTGCCGCCGGGACGGGTGGAGGTGAACAGGAGCGACTTGCCATCGGGCGACCAGCGCGGCGCGCTGCTTTCGTACCCCGGTGACGTCCAGCGCTGCGGCGCACTCCCGTCGAGCGCGGCGACCCAGACCTCCTGGTGTCGCTTGTTCTCGGCCTCCCGCACGGTCATGACGGTGAAGGCGACGCGGCCGCCGTCGGGGGAGACGGCGGGCTGGCTGACGGTGGTGACGCGGTACCAGTCGCGCAGGGTCATGGCGCGCGGCTGTGCCGGGGCCTGTGCCTGCAGCGCGCCGGCGCCGACGAGGCCCGCCAGCAGGAGCCGGTGGCCGGTGGAATGAAGGGCGAGTGACATGGGCTCGACGGATGTGCGGAAGGGGGTCCAGCGATGCGCGCATCTTACGGGCGCGAGCGGCGCAGCGCTGGCCGGTCCGCCGCCGTCAGGGCGCGCGGCGCGATGGTCGCGTCCGTCGCCGCGGCGGCGCGTGCGGCACGCCGTTCCCGGCCGGGCGAGGTGCACCGCCCGGCCCGGTCATCACGGCGCGGGCCGGATCCCCGTGTCGTAGAGCGCGACGACGGCGCCGGCCGGGTCGGCGATTACGGCGTAGCGCGCCGTCTCGCCCATGCGCTGTGGTGTGAGCCAGACCTTGCCGCCTCCCGCCACGCAGGCGGCGAGGCTGGCGTCGAGGTCGGCGACGGTGATGTAGACCATCCAGACCGGGGGCAGCACGGCGTTGCTGCCCCGCCGGTGGCAGATGCCGGCGACGGGTGAGTCGGTGCCGGGCAGGGTCATGACGTAGTCGTCGTAGTCACCCATCGAGAGCGGCGTGACCGACCACCCGGCCACGGCCGCGTAGAAGTCGCGCAGGCCGCTGGCATCGGGCACGGTGATGTCGGCCCAGCTGATGCTGCCGGCCTGAGGCGGTGGTGGCGTGCTCATGCGGGATGGGTGATTGGCTGACTGACGAGATTGGTGTGGCTTCATGCTGACGCCATGCTGTGCTCGATGCAAGCACACTCGACCGTCGGGTTGCAGAGTTCGGTTGTCGCGAGAGCTGCTCCCGGAAACTGTTGCAGTCACTCGCAGTTCCGTTCCGCGTTTTCGGCGTGAACCCTGTGACCATGCCCGAGCGACACGGGGGCTGGCCACCTGCGACACGGAGGCAGCGGGTGCGCGACGACAGCGTCGCGACAGGGGCGCGGTCACTGTCGTCTTGCTTGACCTTCGGCGTTTATTCGGTATCGTCAACAGTCCCACGACGAGCCGACGATGCCTGCCCCTGCTGCTGCCCTGGATGCCCTGCGCCATGCCCTCGACACGGTGGTCGAGCGGGAGCGCCCGCGGGATGATCCATCACTCCCCACCGGGATGGCCGAGCTCGACTCGCTGCTGGGTGGCGGATTGCCGAGGGGGCGGTTGTCGGAGTTGCAGGCCCCGCGGGGGCAGGGCCGGACGACGTTGCTGCGGAGTCTGGTGGCGCACACGCTGGCGAGTGGGCGCTGGGTGGCGATCGTGGATGCGCAGCGGACGCTGGCACCGGCGGACTGGGCTCGCCTGGCCAGTCCGTCCGCCAGCGGTCCGGGGGCGATCGGCACCACGCCACGGCCGAAAGCCGGGCCGGTGGCTCCCGAGCTGGAGACGAGCCGGCTGGCGGTGATCCGGCCTCCGGACCCATCGCGGGCGGCGTGGTGTGCCGACGTGTTGTTGCGATCGGGGGCGTATGCGCTGGTGGTGCTGGACGGGGTGCCGGCGTTGCAGCGGAACGTGGTGCTGCGGCTGACGCGCCTGGCGCATGACCGGCAGGTGGTGTTCCTGCTGGCCTGTGATGCGGAGTCGGCGATCCCCACGGTGGGGGCCTCGGTGCGGCTGGGGCTCCGGCTCGAGTCGCCGGAGCCGGTGCCGGCGGGTCGGGCCTGGCGCGAGCAGCCGGCCACCACCCGTCCGATGCGGTTGCTGGGCAAGGGGATTCCCGCGGTGCTCGACGCGCCGGATGCCCCGCCCCCGCCGTCGACCCAGCTCGCGATCACCGTGGCCAAGGGTGGGCCGCCCTCCACGATGCGCCTGCCGTACGTGATCACCACCCCCCGTCGCCTGGGGCGGCATGCCGAGGTGCCCGACCGGCGCGGGGTGGCGCGCCAGGTGGGGGCACCACCGAAGGCCGCCGGGAGCGGCATCGTGTCAGCGGGGGCGACACCGGTCGCGAAGACCATCGGGCGCGTCGATCGCGGATCGTCCGGCCGCCGCGCCGCCGACTCGCGCTACGGGCGTCGGTGAACATCAAGATCAACTGATTGACGCAAAGGCGCGAAAGGCGCAAAGAACGCAAAGGGGTCGACGCATCAGGCATGCCTCGCTCGCACGAGAAGCATCGCATTTGAGGGGAACTGCAGTGCAGTTGCAGTTCCCACAGCCGTCTCGATGCCACGTGCTACGCCGACGATGGCCGAGGGCACGGATCTCTTTGCGTCCTTCGCGCCCGTTGCGCCTTTGCGTCATGCGGTTGCTGTTCGTGACTCGAAGATGCGCGTGACGGACGTGATATTGAGCCCCATGCTGACGCAACTCGAGCTCCGCATCCCGCCGCCAATCCTGGCCGGCGTCACGGCACTGGTGATGTGGATGGGCGCGCACGACAACGCGCCGTTCGCGCGGCCGCCGTGGCTGGGGGCGCTGGTGGCGGGGATCGCGGTCGCGGCGGGGCTGGTGTTCGCGGTGGCGGTCGCGACGATGGTGCGGGCGCGGACCACCGTGACGCCAATCCGGCCCGAGCGGGCCAGCACGCTCGTCACGACGGGGATCTTCAGCGTGACGCGGAACCCGATCTACGTGGGTGATGCGCTGGCATTGCTGGCGTACGCCTGTCACCTGTGGCAGCCGCAGTCGTTCGTGGCGGTGCCGGTGTTCGTGGCGTGGATTCACCGCTTCCAGGTGCTGCCCGAGGAGCGGGCGCTGCGAGCGAAGTTCGGGGCGGCGTACGAGGCGTACCTGTCCCGGACGCGGCGCTGGATCTAGCGCGACCCAGGCATCTACGGGAAAAGCAGTTGACAAACCACGCGACGGGCGCGATAGTACGGAAGAACCCGTAGCCAAGGTGCCCCGCATGCCTGACCCGCTCTACTTCCCGCCCCGCGAACTGGCCGTCATGTCCGTCCTCTGGCGCACCGGCGGTGCCACCGTGGCCGAGGTGAAGGACGCCCTCGAGGAGCCGTTGGCGTACACCACTGTGCTCTCCGCCCTCCAGACGCTCGAAGAGAAGGGCTACGTCGGGCACGAGGCCGAGGGGCGCGCCTACCGCTACAAGGCGCTCGTCGCCGCCGCGGCGGCCGGCGACAGCGCCCTCGCCCGCGTCCGCGAGTCGATCTTCCAGGGCTCGGCCGAAAAGCTGTTCGCGCACTTCGTGAGCGACGAGAAGCTCAGCCGCAGTGAGCTGGAGCGGATGCGCCGCCTGCTGGCCGACCGGCTCGGGGAGGAGGCATGATCGCCTGGTCGATGGCGCAACTGCTGCTGCTCGGCGCGTTGCTGGCGCTGGCGGCGTACGGGGCCGAGTCGGCGCTCACCGTGGCCGGTCGGCAGACGCGATGGGTGTGGCTGTCGGCGTTGTTGATGACGGTGGTGCTGGGTGCGCTGGCGCCGATGCGCCTGATGCAGGGCGGGCGCGCAATCGAGCTGACACTCTCGGCCGCGCCGGCCACGGCGATCGCTGCGCCGGCGGCGCCAGCGGGCGCACTGGAGCTGTTGCAACGCACGTGGAGCGCAGCGCGCTCGCGTGGCGAGGCCCTCGTGCAGCAGGCGTGGAGCGCATGGCACGACGTGATGCCGGCGCAGGTCGAGACCGCGCTGCTGCTGGCCTGGCTGGTGGCCAGCCTCGCACTGCTGCTGCTGTTCGTGGGCGTGCATGTGCGCTACCACCGCCGTCGCGCGCAGTGGCCGCAGCGCCTGGTGCGTGGCACCACGGTGCGGGTGGCCGACGACACCGGCCCCGCCGTGATCGGCGTGACGCGCACCGAGATCGTGGTGCCGTCCTGGCTGCTTGCTCGCGAAAGCCGGGAGCAGGAACTGGTGCTCGCACATGAACTCGAGCATGTGCGGCTGCACGACCCGCTGCTCCTCGCGGTGGCCCAGGCAGCGGTGGTGCTGCTGCCCTGGCACCCGGCGGTGTGGTGGATGGCCAGCCGGATGCGGCTGGCGGTGGAGCTCGACTGTGACCGGCGCGTGCTGCAGCGCGGAGCCAGTGCACGGGATTACGGCACGCTGCTGATCGACCTCACGGATCATCGCGCCGGTTTCGGCGCGGCGCTCCCCGCCTTTTCCTGCTCGCCTTCCCATCTGGAACGGAGACTGGTTGCCATGACCCCGAAGCGCCTGAAGTACCCGCTCGTTCGCGCCCTCACCGCCGGCGCCTTCGCGTCGCTCGCGCTGCTGGCCGCGTGCGAGGCCAAGCTGCCGACGTCGGAGGAAGTGAACGCGATGACGGCCAGGTCAGCCACCGAGGCGGCCGCGTTCGCGACGATGGTGGACACGGCGGCGGTCCGGTACTTCATCGACGACGTCCCAGCGACGAAGGCCCAGGCCGAGAAGCTCAGTGCGGAGCAGATCGCGACGGTGAATGTGCTGCAGAAAGGCACGCAGAGTGGCGGCGAGGTGCGCATCATGACCCGCACGCCGACCCCGGCCGACTCGACCGACCCGACGCGTATCATGCTGCGCCGCGCCGACCCGACGCAGGTGACGTTCCACACGCCTGGCGACACGGTCACGGCCTCTGCGGGCAGCACCACCATCGCGCGCACGCAACTCGACGCGAAGCGCGCCGATGAGAGCAAGCCCCGCACGCCATTCACCGGCCTGCTGGTCGTCGACGGCGTGGCGCGTGAATCGAACGCCATGAACACGATCTCGCCCGACCAGATCATCTCCGTGAACGTCATGAAGGGCGCGGCTGCGACGGCCAAGTACTCCGACCCGCGCGCGGCCAACGGTGTGATCGAGATCGTCACCAAGAAGGCGACGCCCTGAGGCCTGCGTCGCACGACTGCACGGCATGACGCAAAGGCGCAAAGGGCGCGGAGGGCGCAAAGAGTTCGGGCCCGAATCGTGACTCCGTGAATTGAGGGGAACTGCCTTGGCTGTTGCAGTTCCCCTCAATTGCGTTGACGCTCGTGCGGGCCGGGCAGTGCCCCTCGCGCAGGACCGCCGTTCTTTGCGTCCTCCGCGCCCTTTGCGCCTTTGCGTCATGCCGTAGCTTTTCCCGACCCCAAACGGAAGAAGCGAATGACGAGAGCCGCAGTGATGCCAGCGCCACACGCACCGATCGAGGTGCGCGAGTATCCGGCGCCGGTGCTCGGCCGGAACGAAGCCGTGCTGCGCACGCTGTTGTGGGAGCGCAGTTCCTTAAGCATTTCTTCACTGCGGGCTTCGCAGGAGATAGTGCCGCTGTTGCACTTTTCCGCGTTCTCCGCGCTTTCCGCGTGAACCTTGTTGACGATGCCGGCAAAGCCCGACCCCGCGACCAACCGGCACCACGACCCAGTTCAGCGTGACCAGATCACGACGCTCCCGCATCCGTTCTGCTCACGGAACTGCGGCGGCACCGTCATCGCCGGGTAGACCTCGATGCCGATCAGGTCGGCCGGTCGCACGTAGCCATCGATGTCCAGCGCGCTCAGGCCGCGCATGAGCATGCCATTCACGAACACCGACGCCCGACATTCACCTGCGATCACGTCGCGCATCCCGATGAATTCCTCACCGCTCGTGTCGCGCTCGAGCCAGACACCGGGGATGGTCCGGAACAGGTCCGAGGTGACGAGCGGGTTGCGCCGCTGCACGTCCTCGCTGCCGATGACCCGGCCGGTGCCCGACGAGCGGCGACGCTGCGCGAACTCCTGCTGCCGCAGGTTGCCACCGCGCATCGCCGTCACGCGCACGGTGTCCAGCACCGCCTTCAGCGTCACCATCGCGACACGCACCGGCGCGGCGCCATCGACCACGTCCACCGGCATCAGCACCGGGAATCGCGCCACCGCCCGCACCTCCAGCATGCGTGTGCCGGTCGGCGCGCCCGTCAGCACCCAGCGCCCGGTCGCATCGCTGCGCGTCTGCGGACCGTTCACGATGCCCACGCGCGCACCGACCAGCGGCTCGCCGCCCAGCGCCGAGACCACGATGCCGCTCAAGCGACCATCACCGCTGCGCCGTAGGCCACGTGAGCGTGACGACGAGTCCACCGGCGCCGCCGCACTGTCCTGGCCGGCGACGACCGCGGTGCCGAAATACAGGTCGCGTCGCAGGAAGCCGCTGGCCGGCACCTCGAGCTCCAGCGCCTCGGTGCTGTCGGCGCCGTGCGACGCCCAGAGCAGGATCGTGCCGGCACTCGGCGCGCCGCAGACGGCATACCACCCCGTCTCCTGCGCCATCGCCGAGCGGTGCGCGACACTTCGATGGATCGAGCCACGCTCGAGTGTCAACTCGATCCACTGCGCCCGCACGGCGGCCGAGTCCACCGCGGCGCCGCGCGGTGCCATGCGCGCATACCCGATGATCAGCGCATCGCCGCGGGACACCGCGTCGGCGCCGCAGAGTGCGGTGCGCAGCTTCGTCGGCGACGGGATGGAGATATCCGCACGGAGCGCCGCGATGCCGTCCGACGAGACCTCGCGCGGATTCGGCTCGAGCCCCAGCGAGTCCAGCATCGGATGCAGGAAGCCGAGCAGGTACCGTCCGCGCGGCACGGCCGTGAACAGGAATCGTCCTGCAGAGTCGCTGGTCATCGTGCGCACCGACGCGTCGGCATTGTCCGCGTCGACGAGCTGCACCATGGCACCGCCAAGCGGTGCCTGCGCCAGGCTGTCGAACACGACTCCGCTCACCGAGCCACCCGCGCTGCCGCCGGCGAGCCGCACCACCTGCGCGGGCACGGCCGTCACGAGCGCGACGGCGACCGCCGTGACGGCAGCCACCCGTCCACTCCAATCACGTGGGCGGATCATGTGGGAAAGCATGGCCCTGGCACGATACCACCGCAAGCCTCGCCGCCGGGGGCGCTGCCCGCGAGTGCCGTGCCCGAACCTGCACCCGGCACAGGTGCCGTCATCTGCTGTCCCTACGCCGCCAGCACGCTCCAGCCGAGCATCACCCCGACCACCAGGCTGGCAGTGGCCGCCGCCACGCGAATGCTCATGCCCCAGTGCGTGCTCCTCGCGACCGCGAGGCCGGCGAGCCCGCTGACGATCAGCGACACCACGCTCATGCCACCGATGGTGCCGATGCCGAACGCCGCGAGGTAGCCGAACTGCGCGCGCACCGAGGCCGTGGCCGCCACCAGCAGCACGATCACCGCGCCGCTGCCCGCCAGACCGTGCGCGATGCCGAAGCCGAACGCGCCCCGGGCGCTGCGGATGCGCTCGGGATGCACGTGTGCCACATGCGCATGGTGCGCCGCCGCATGCGCGTCACCCAGCCTGGCGCGGTGCCGGCGCGCCTCGGCCCACAGCGTCGAGAGGCCGAGCGCGATGAGCATCGCGGCCACCAGCAGCTCGAAGGTGGAGTAGAACGCCGGTGGAACACGGATGCCCAGCACCGCGATGAGGACCGTCACGACGGCCACGCTGGCCGTGTGCCCCGCCCCCCACGCCAGCCCCAGCGCAGCCGAGGAGCGCCAGCCGCGCTCACGGGTCGCGAACATGCTCACGGCCGCGAGATGATCGGGCTCGAAGGCGTGGCGGAAGCCGACCAGGAACCCGATCCCGGTGAATGCCAGGAAGCCGAACGTCACGACGCCCCCGCCGCCGCGACCATCACCTGGCCCAGCGCGAGGCCGCCATCGTTCGGGGGAACCAGTCGGTGTGTCAGCACGGTGAATCCGAAGTGCCGCAGGCGGCGCGCGGCGAGGGTGAGCAGGAGCACGTTCTGGAACACCCCGCCGGTGAGCCCGACGACGCCTGTCCCGTGCGACTCGCGCACGCGTCGCGCGACGGCAACGATAACGTCCGCCAGCGCGCTGTGCACATCCAGCGCGATGCTGCGACGGTCACGGCCTTGCGCAACGTCCTGCGCGAGCTCGCGCCAGAAGTCGCCAAGCGTGAGCTGCACCGCGCCGCCGCCGGCGTCATCGAGGGCGATGACATAACGGCAGCTGAAGCCGATCGGTGCCCGCTTCGCCAGCGCCTCGAACTCGATCGCCGCCTGGCCCTCGTACGTGACCGATTGGCGGCCACCGGCGAGCGCCGCGCAGGCATCCAGCAGGCGGCCCGCCGACGACGTCAGGTGCGTGCGCACGCCCGTCGCCAGCTGCGTACGGAGCACCCGCACGGCCTCCCCGCGCAACGCCTGCATCGGCGCCAGCGCCTCGTGCCACGGCACGCCGGCCGCGTGCAGGTGCGCCAGCGCGAGCCGCGCCGGCTGGCGCACCGCGGCGTCACCCCCGGCGAGCTGGATCGGCGCGAGATGCGCGACCCGCTCGAACCCGTCGTAGTCCGCCAGCAGGAACTCCCCGCCCCAGATCGTGCCATCGGTGCCGTAGCCGGAGCCGTCGAACGCGACACCGAGCAGGCGCGTGTCACCGCGCAAGCCATGTTCCGCCATCAGCGCCGCCACGTGGGCATGGTGGTGCTGCACCCGTCGCAGCCGCAGTCCGCGCTCGGCGGCGAAGCGCGAGGCCCAGACGGTGCTGCGGTACGCCGGGCTCAGGTCCGCCGCCACCACCTGCGGCCGCACGCCGAAAAGCGGCATCAGGTGCGACACCGTGCGCGTCATCGCACGCTCGGTCTCGAGGTTCTCCACGTCACCGATGTGCGGAGACAGGAACGCATACGCGTCACGCGCCAGGCACACCGTGGCCTTCAGCTCACCACCCACCGCCAGCACCGGCACCACGGCGTGCGGAAGCGAGACGGGATACGGCGCATAGCCACGCGATCGCCGGATCGGCAGCTCGGCACCGAGGGCGATGCGGATCACGGAATCGTCGGCCGGTGCGTGGATCGGGCGGTCGTGGAACAACAGCCCGTCCACCAGGCCGGCCAGGCGCACCAAGGCGTCGGCCGGCTGGTACGCGATCGGTTCGTCGGCGAGGTTGCCGGAGGTCATCACCAGCGGACCGACCTCGCTCAGCAGGTGATGCAGCGGCGAGTAGGCGAGCATCAGGCCGACCGAGTCCTGCCCTGGGGCGACCGACGCGGCGAGTGTCGTGTCGGCCCTGGGCGCCAGCAGCACGATCGGGTGCGCTGGCGCGCCGAGCAGCGCCTCCTCGGCCTCGGTCATGAGCGCCACGTCACGCGCCATCGCCAGGTCGCGCACCAGGACGGCCAGCGGCTTGTCCGGCCGATGCTTCCGCGCGCGAAGCAACGACACCGCGCCCTCGTCATCCGCACGGCAGGCGAGGTGAAACCCGCCCACGCCCTGCACCCCCACCACCTGTCCGCATCGCAGCGCGTCGATCGCCACCGCGAGCGCCTCCGCGCCGCGGCGGGACGTCACGCCGCTGGTCCCGTCGCACCAGGCGAGCTGCGGCCCGCAAGCGGGGCAGGCGTTCGGCTGCGCATGGTGCCGGCGGTTGGCAGGATCACCGTACTCCGCGGCACAGGCGGCGCACATCGTGAATGGCGCCATGGTGGTGGCCGGCCGGTCGTACGGCAGCGCGGTCACGATGGTGTAGCGGGGGCCGCAGTTCGTGCAGTTGATGAACGGGTAGCGATGCCGCCGGTCGGCGGGATCGTGCAGCTCGCGGAGGCAATCGCGACAGGTGGCGACGTCGGGCTGGACCGGCGTGACCCGCGTGGCGTCGTGTCGGCTCTGCACGATCGCGAAGCCGGCGGCGCCGGTGGTCGCGATCTGCGCCGACTCGACCGACTCCACCCGGGCCAGCGGTGGCGCCTCGAGCGTGAGGGCCTGCAGGAAGGCCTCGACCTGGCTCTCCCCCCCTTCGACCTCGATGAACACGCCGTCCGAATCGTTGCCGACGAGCCCGGCGAGGCCCAGCCGGCTGGCGAGCGCGTGCACGAATGGCCGGAAGCCCACCCCCTGGACCCCTCCGCGCACGCGCACGGCCCACCGTGCGAACGGGGCGACCTCCGGGGCAGGGGCAGACATGGGCAGAGTCTGGGGAGAGGGGAAACCGGCAGGAATAGCAACTTCACGCTATAACACGCCGCCGTGCAGGCACGTACCGTAGCTCACCATCGCAGGCATCCCGCGGCAAGCACGGAGAGACAACCATGGCGTTCGCGTTGGCAGACGGGAACACGGAACGGCAGGAGCAGCTGCTCGCACGCCTGTCCGATCCCCAGACGATGGAGTCGATCAACAAGCTGCTGGACCGACTGGACATCGTCGTGTTCGCCGTCGAGGCCCTGAACGGTTTCCTCGGCCGCGCCGACACGATCGCCGACAACGTCTCCGCCTCGGTGGGCGACCTCCGGACGCTGATGACGGAGTCCGGGACCTCGGGACTGATGGAGAAGCTGCCGCAGCTGGCGAAGGCCGGCGCCCAGGTGGCCGACATCTCCGCCACGCCGGCGTTCCAGCGACTGGCCGCGTCGGGACTCATCGAGCAGCTCGGCGAGGAGAAGACGATCGAGAACCTCCGAGCGCTGATCGGGAAGCTGGAGATGGCCGCGTTCGCGCTCGAGTCCGTGGACGGCTTCCTCCGCCGCGGTGACGACATCGCCGAAGGGCTCGCCGAGGGGGTGAACGACCTTCGGAAGACGGCCCCCGAGCTCAACGTGGTCGAGCTGCGCCGCACGCTGGAGTCACTGCCGAGACTGGTGCAGGCCGGCAACGAGCTCGTGGAGTCGAAGATCCTCGACTCCCTGCCGACGCTGGTGAAGGCAGGCAACGAGCTGGTGGACTCGAAGATCCTCGACTCCGTGCCGACGCTGGTGAACGCCGGCAATGAACTGGTCTCGTCGGGCCTGCTCGACCCGGTGGTGGTCCGGCAGCTCGCCGAGGTGGGCCATGTGTTCGCCTCGGCGTACAACACCGCCAAGGAGACCCAGCCGAAGCAGCATGGCACCATCGGCCTGGCCATGAAGCTCCGCGATCCCGACATCAACCGGGCGTTCAACTTCGCATTGCGCCTCGCGAAGGCCTTCGGCCAGAACCTGGAAAAATAGGAGTCGATGCACGAACTCGGGCTGGCCCGCGGCATCGTCGACCTGGCGCATGCCGCGGCAACGGAGGCTGGGGCACCGCGGGTCACGGCGGTGCACGTGCAGGTGGGGCGCATGGCCGGGGTCGAGGCCGGCGCCCTGCTCTTTTCGTTCGACATCGCTGCCGAGGGCAGCCTGGCGGAGGGCGCCCGCCTCGTCATCGAGGACGTGCCGGTGGCAATCTGGTGTCCGCGGTGCAATGCTGAACAGGAGCTGCAGGGCATTCAGCGGTTCCGGTGTCCGGTCTGTGACACCCCGAGCGGTGACATCCGTCGCGGCCGGGAGCTGGCAGTCTCCTCCATCGAGGTCGAGTCGTGACGAGCACGCGCATCGTCGAGGTCCGCGCCGGGATCCTGAAGAAGAACGACGAGCTGGCGCGCGCGCTGCGGCTGCGGTTCGAGGCCTCGGGCGTGTACGTGGTGAACCTCGTGTCGAGCCCGGGCACCGGGAAGACGGCGCTGCTGGAGCGCACCATGCGGGAGCTGATCGCCGACGGGGCGCGCGTGGCCTGCCTGGTGGGTGACCTGGAGACCGACAATGACGCCGTGCGCCTGGCCCGGAGCGGTGCCACGGTGCGGCAGATCAACACGCACGGCCGCTGTCACCTCGAGGCGGAGATGCTCGAGTCGTTCCTCGACGGGTGGGACCTGGCCACCCTGGACTACCTGTTCATCGAGAACGTCGGGAATCTCGTCTGCCCCAGCAGCTACGACCTGGGTGAGGCCTCGCGCGTGGTGCTGCTCTCGGTGACCGAGGGGGAGGACAAGCCGCTGAAGTATCCCGTGATCTTCAACTCCGCCGACATGGCGGTGATCACGAAGATGGACCTCGCGGCGCCGTGCGATTTCGACCCCGAGGCGGCGCATGCCGCGATCCAGTCGGTGCGGCCGGGCATGCAGATCATCGAGGTGTCCTCGAAGAGTGGGGCAGGCATGCAGTCCTGGCTGACCGCGCTGGCCTCCGGCCGTCGCCGCGCCACGGCTGCATATCACGGCGCGTGACGGCGATCCGGGCCGAGCCGGGGATGCGCATTCCGCTGTCGGCCACGGATCCGGCCCTGTCACAGGCCCCGACGGCCGTGATCGAGGCGTTGCACGACTGCGCCAACGCGATGATGCAGGAGCCGGATGCTGCCGAGCTGGCCGGCAGCCTCGCGCTCGCCCTCGCGCGCACCTTCCGCGCCGAGGAGGTGATCGTGGTGGCGGTGGTGGACAGCGCGATCACCCGGTGCTCCCGCGTCGTTCGGCATCAGGTGGTGGAAGGGTGGCGTCCCGATGCGGCCTGGCTGGCGTTCTTCGACTGGCTGGTGCAGCGGCGCGCGCCGTGCCTCATGCCGTCGGACGAGCCGTTCATCCCCCCCGCGCCACCGATGCCGTGGGAGACCCTGCTGGCGGTGCCCGCTCTCCATCATCAGGGGCACCCGGTGGCGCTGTTGCTGGTCGGCAACCGGCGCAGTGCGGGACGGCTGGGTGTGCCGGACCTGCGCGTGCTGGAGACCATCGCGCACCAGGCCGCGGTGGCGTTCGACCGGGCGCAGATGCTCGGGCAGCTCGACAGCTGGGCGCGCGGCCTCGAGGCGCTGTTCCAGTTCAGCGCCGCCGTGGGCCACGAGCGCGACCCGGTGGTGCTGGTGCGCGACATGGCCGAGCATGCAGCGCGCCTGCTGAAGGCGGATGGCGGCCAGGGGGGCCTGGCCGTGCCCGACGAGGTCACCGGCGACGTGGTGATGGAATCGCGCGCGTACTGGAGTGACGGCCGCTGGATCACGCAGACGCGGCGCTGGCCGCGCTCGCGGGGCATTCCCGGCACGGTCCTCGAGACCGAGTTCCCGTACCTCGCCGCCGACTATCCCACCGACCCGGCGCGTGACGACGACGCGACCGACGTGGCCTACGCCATCGCGGTCCCGATCAAGAATCCGAGCGACGAGGTGCTCGGCTTCTTCGAGCTGCACCGTCGCGCCGACAACGGGGCCTTCAGCTGGCAGGATGCCGCGTTCCTGGAGTCGGTGGCGAACATGACCGCCGTCTCGATCGAGAATGCGCGCCTGAACGCGGCGCTCGCACTCAAGACTGACGAGGTGCGCGCGCTCTCGGCCCGCCACGTGACGCGGCTGGAGCAGGAGCGGCAGCACATCGCGCGGGAGCTGCACGACGAGGCCGGCCAGGCGCTGGTGGGGGTGAAGCTCTCGCTGCAGGCGATGAGCCGCCTGGTGCCGGGCGAGGTGCCGGCGCTGCGGGAGCAGCTCACGCACCTGCGCAGCCAGGTGAACGAGGCGGCGACGCGGCTGAAGGTCCTGGCGCGGCACCTCCGTCCGCCGACGCTGGACCGGCTCGGCCTGGACATGGCACTGCAGCAGCTCGCGAGCGAGAGCGGGGAGCACTACGGATTCGAGGTGCGCCTGCTCACGCACCGGCTCGGCGGGCGGCTGCCGGAGGAACTCGAGACCGCGCTGTTCCGCGTGACCCAGGAGGCGCTGACGAACGTGGCGGCGCACGCCGAGGCACTGCTGGTGGAGATCCACGTGGAGGTGCAGGACGAGCGTGTCACGCTCTGCATCTCGGATGACGGCGCCGGGTTCGACCCCCTGGCGCGCTCGGCGGGACTCGGGTTGCTGGGGATGCATGAGCGCGTCGCGATGCTGGGCGGCACGTTCGGCGTCACCTCCGCGCCCGGGGACGGCACGACGATCCGCGTCACGGTACCGCTCGCATGATGCCGCGCCACAGCGTCCTGCTGGTCGACGACCACGCACTGGTCCGCCGCGGCCTGGCCTCGCTGCTGGCCAGCGACGGCCGCTACACCGTGGTGGGTGAGGCGAGCAACGGGGAGGCGGCGCTCGAGCTGATCGCCCGGCACCGCCCCTCGCTGGTGCTGCTGGACCTGTCGATGCCCAAGCTCGACGGGCTCGGTACCCTGCGCCGGCTGCGGAAGGTGCCGCGCCGGCCACGGGTGCTCGTGCTGTCGATGTACGACGACGACCAGTTCGTCGCGCAGGCGCTCAGCGACGGGGCCGACGGCTACCTGCTGAAGGATGCGATGGATGACGAGCTGTTCGAGGCGATGGACGCCGTGGTGGCCGGCCAGCGCTACCTGGCGGCCGGGATCAACCAGGTCCGGATCGGCAACGTCTCGATCCAGTCCAGCGACCTCACGTCGCGCGAGCGCGAGGTGCTGCAGCTCATCGCGGACGGACAGACCACGTCGCAGGCCGCGGAGACGCTGGCGATCTCGCCGCACACGGCCACGCGGCACCGCGCGAACCTGATGCGCAAGCTGGGGGTGCACAACCAGGCCGAGCTGGTGCGGACGGCGGTCCAGCGCGGGCTGATCATCCTCGGGCGGTCGCGCAGCGACCGGGAGTAGGTCGCCGGGCGGGCCTGGCCGCGGTTTCGCGCCCCCTAGCCAGAACATGCTATTGCTGGCATCTGCGCGCGGGCCGATTGTCCTGCCGCACAAGGCAGGCAGTTCAACTCGCGGGCTCGGGAGAGGGCGCAATGGCGACCGTGCTGTGGCTGCAGGGCGGAGCGTGTTCCGGTAACACGATGTCGTTTCTGAATGCCGAGGAACCGACTGCGGTCGACCTCGTGACGGACTTCGGTGTCGACATCCTGTGGCACCCCTCGATCGGCATGGAGATGGGCGAGAACGCACAGCGCCTCTTCCACGACCTGGCCTCGGGGAAGCGACAGCTCGACATCTTCGTGTTCGAGGGGACGGTGATCCTCGGCCCCAACGGGACGGGGCGGTTCAACATGTTCGCCGACCGCCCGATGAAGGACTGGGTGGCCGAGCTGGCCGCACAGGCCGGGGCGGTGGTGGCGATCGGTGACTGCGCCTGCTGGGGCGGCATCCCGGCCACCGAGCCGAACCCGGTGGACAACGTCGGCCTGCAGTACCTGAAGCGGAAGCAGGGTGGCTTCCTCGGCGCCGGTTTCGTGTCGAAGTGGGGGCTGCCGGTGATCAACATCCCGGGCTGCCCGGCGCACCCGGACTGGATCACGCAGATCCTGGTGGCGATCGCCGCCGGCCGCGCCGGCGACATCGCACTCGACGAGCTGCAGCGCCCGCAGACCTTCTTCAAGACGTTCACGCAGACCGGCTGCACCCGTGTGCAGTACTTCGAGTACAAGCAGAGCACCGTGGAATTCGGCCAGGGCACGCGCCAGGGCTGCCTGTTCTACGAGATGGGGTGCCGCGGTCCCATGACGCGTTCCCCCTGCAACCGCATCCTCTGGAACCGGCAGAGCTCCAAGACGCGCGCCGGCATGCCCTGCACCGGCTGCACCGAGCCCGAGTTCCCGTTCCACGAGCTCAAGCCCGGCACGGTGTTCAAGACGCAGAAGATCAGCGGGACCATCCCGAAGGAAGTGCCGACCGGGTCCGACCACGTGTCGTACATGGCCCACGCCGCCGCCGCCCGCGTGGCCGCGCCGAAGTGGTCGAAAGAAGACATGTTCGTCGTCTGATCCATCCATCCATACCGGAGCACACACACAGTGGCCACGTCAACACTGCCCATGCCGGACACGATGCGCATCAGCCCGCTCGGACGCGTCGAGGGTGACCTCGACCTGCGCGTCACGCTGCGGGATGGTGTCGTCACGGATGCGTGGACGGAAGCATCGATGTTCCGCGGGTTCGAGATCATCCTCCGCGGCAAGGATCCGCAGGCCGGCCTGATCGTGACGCCGCGCATCTGCGGCATCTGCGGCGGCTCGCACCTGTACAAGGCCTGCTACGCCCTCGACACCGCCTGGCGCACGCACGTGCCGCGCAACGCGACGCTGATCCGCAACATCGCGCAGGCCTGCGAGACGCTCCTCAGCATCCCGCGCTGGTTCTACGCGCTGTTCGCGATCGACCTCACCAACAAGAACTACGCGCACCTCCCCGAGTACGACGAGGTGGTGCGCCGCTTTGCCCCGTTCGTCGGCACCAGCTACGAGCCCGGCGTCACGCTCTCGGCCAAGCCGGTCGAGATCTACGCGCTGTTCGGCGGGCAGTGGCCGCACTCGAGCTTCATGATCCCCGGCGGCGTGATGTGCGCCCCCACGCTCTCCGACGTGACGCGTGCGATTGCCATCCTCGACCACTGGAAGCGGGAGTGGCTGGAGAAGCAGTGGCTGGGCTGCTCGGTGGAGCGGTGGATGCAGATCAAGAGCTGGAACGACCTGCTGGTGTGGGCCGACGAGAACGACAGCCAGCGCAACTCCGACTGCGGCCTCTTCCTGCGCTTCGCGCTGCGCGCCGGGCTGGACAAGTTCGGCCAGGGCTGCGGCTCGTTCATCTCCACCGGCACGTTCTTCCAGCCGGAGCTCTACGAGAACCCGACCGTCGAGGGTCGCAACGCCGCCCTCATCAGCCGCTCGGGCATCTACGACGGTGGCAAGCGCGCGTTCCACGAGTTCGACCACCTGAACGTGCGTGAGGACATCACGAACTCGTTCTACCGCGGCCAGAGCCTGCTGCACCCGTGGCAGGGCGAGACCGACCCGATCGACCCGCTGGACGGCCACAAGCAGGGCAAGTACTCGTGGGCCAAGTCGCCGCGCTACAACGTGCCCGGCACCGGTGCCATGCCACTCGAGGCCGGCCCGCTGTCTCGCCAGGTCATGGCCGGCCAGCCCGGCACCGGCGGCCCGGGTGACCACGACCCGTTCATGCTCGACGCCATCCAGACCGTCGGCCCGAGCGTGCTCACGCGCGTGATGGCCCGCATGCACGAGGCACCGAAGTACTCGATGTGGGTGCGCCAGTGGCTGGACCAGCTCGACCTGCACGACAAGTTCTACACCAAGCCGACCGAGCACACCGAATGCCGCGGCTTCGGCTCGACCGAGGCGGCCCGCGGCGCCCTCTCCGACTGGATCGTGATCAGCAACGGCCGCATCGAGAACTACCAGGTGATCACGCCGACGGCCTGGAACATCGGCCCGCGCGACGGCACCGGCACCAACGGCCCGATGGAGCAGGCCTTCATCGGCACCGAGATCACCGATCCTACCGACCCGGTCGAGATGGGGATCGTCGCCCGCTCGTTCGACTCGTGCCTGGTGTGCACCGTCCACGCCTACGACGAGAAGACCGGCAAGGAGCTCTCGAGCTTCCGCATCGGCGAGATGGGATGACAGGAATCACGCGTGCGGCAGTGGCGCGTGAGCAGGATGTGGCGGGCACCGAGTCGGACGATGCGCCCGAGATGCGAGACGTGAGGAGCGAGCGTAGCAGCGCGACGGTCGCGACGAGCAACGAAGCAGATCGGGATGCAGCGTCCGACGAATGCCGCCAACAGACTGTTCACGCGACGCTGGCACACGACGCGTCGGGCCCGGTGAACTTCGCCGGGCCCGTTCGCACGTTGATCATCGGGTGTGGAAACATCCTGCGCGGCGACGATGCCGTGGGCCCGGTGTTCGTGCGCCACCTCTGGGAACGCGGGCTCCCCGACGGCGTGCGCTGCGCCGACGGCGGCACCGGCGGCATGGATGTGGCCTTCCAGATGCGCGGCGTGCCGCACGTCATCCTCGTCGATGCCTGCCGCAGCGGCTCGGAACCGGGGGCGCTGTTCAAGCTCCCCGGCACCGAGGTGGAACACCTCCCGCCACTCGCAGGCATCAACCTGCACGCATTCCGCTGGGACCACGCCCTGGCCTTCGCGCGCTGGCTGCTCAAGGACGACTACCCGCAGTCGATCACGGTCTACCTCATCGAGGGCGAGCACTTCACCGTCGGCGAGGCACTCTCTCCCGCCGTCGAGACCGCGATGCACACGCTGGCCGACCTGCTGCTCGCCGAGCTGCACCACGATGCGGCGTGAGGTCGAGTTCACCGACCATGGCTACCTCGTGCTGCAGGCCGAGGTGGCGCAGGAGTTCTTCCCGTTCGACGTGCTGGTCGCGCTGCGCCGCGGACCGGAGCTCTGGCTCCTGCCCACGCGGGGCGCCGCCGCCGGCGGGTTGATCCTCAAGCAGCGCAACCTGCGCGGCGACCGCAGCGTGCTGGTGCGCGAGACACTCGACGACGCCGTGCCGGTGGGCACCCGCCCCGCATTCTGGGACGCAGCCAACGGCGCCCTCCGCGTTGCGCTGGCGGAGTCCGATGCCTGAGCGTCACTTTGCCTCCGATGCGATCGACGTGCGGGCCGTGATCACGGAGGAGCAGGGCCGCTGGGTGCTGGTGCTCGAAGTCCTGATGGTCCCTGACCGGCCGGACCACGTCATCCGCCACCGGATCGCCGACTACGCCACGCGCGAGCGGGCCGAGGTGGCCGCGAAGTGGACCGTGAACGCCGCCAACCGAACCTTTCCGCACCCCCGCGAGAGACCCTGATGCCGCAGACGATCACCACGCCGCAGCCCCTCGGCATCTTCCCGTATCCGGCTGGCCTGCTGGTGCTGCCGCCCTGCGCCGATGCCGGTGCCGACCTCGCCCGCGCCACGCTGATGCGCGGCGCCGTGCCCGGGACGGTGCCCGCCGCGTGGCAGTTCTTCCACGATGCGCTGCACGGCCGGACCGGCGACGCCATCGCAGCCCTGCGTGACGACACCACCCCGCTCGCCGGCTACAACCGCTTCGTGCTCGACGGCGACGAGGCCGGGTGCCAGGCCGCGCTGCGCGACGGCAGCGAGACCCTCCGCACGCTCACGACCATGGCGATGTTCATCCAGGGCGCCAGCGACACCCTGCCCGGCGACACGAGCCTGCAGGGCGAGCTGCGCGCCAACCTGCTGATGGCCCGCGCTGCCGCCGAGATGGATGCCGGTCGCGACGACGCCGCCGCGGCACTGCTCACGGAGGGCGTCGCGGCGTGTCGCGCCACGTCACCCGTGCTCGCTGCGCAGCTCACCGCCCAGCTCGCGCAGGTGCATGCCACCCTCGCCGGCGCGTCAGTGCCGCAGGTCGTCACGCTCTGGCGCAGCGCGATCGCGCTGGCCGGCGATTCGCCCCTCCCGCACCTGCGCGGTGACCTGCGCATCGGCCTCGCCATCACCCTGCACGAGGCCTCGGGCGACCGCCGCGAGATGCTGGTGGAGGCGGTGAAGACCTACCAGGACGCACTGCACCACGGGATCACGCTCGAGGACACCCCCGAGACCTTCGCGATGGCCCAGAACAACATCGGCCTCGCCTACCTCTCCATGCCGATGACCGACGCCGGCGACAAGCTGCGGCATGCGGTGGCCGTGCAGAGCTTCCGTGAGGCGCTGAAGGTCTACACACCGGAGACGCACCTCGAGGCGTGGACCAGCACCATGCTCAACATGGCCAACGCCCTGCAGTACCTGCCCTCCGCGCGCCCCGAGGAGCACCTGGTGCAGGCGGTGGAGACGTACGAGCAGCTGCTCGCGGTGCGCAACAAGGCGATCGATCCGCTGGGCTACGCCCGCCTGCTCGCCAACCAGGCCAACGCCCTCGCGCACCTCGGCATGTTCCAGCCGGCGACGGAGAAGTTCACCGAGGCGCACAAGCTGCTGCACTGGCACGGGGAGGCCGGGCTCGCGGCCACCATCCTCGAGCAGCTCGAGCGCATCAACGCGCAGCTGGCGAGCGTCGGCACCGATGCGGATGCCGATGCCACCGGCGGAGGCGACGCCTGATGGACCTGCATGCGCGCCAGCAATTCGACTTCTTCTTCAACGCCGCGATCGAGCGCTTCGTCGACCGCATCGAGCAGCGGTGCGGTGGACCCGTGCCGGCGCTGGAGCGGCTGCGCACCGACCCGAACGGCGAGGGCGTGTGGCTGGACGAGTTCACCGCCGCCCTCTTCCGCGACTTCCTGCTCGACAACGCCGCCGGCTCGGCGTTCGTGCTGCAGGCCCTGTCGAAGCGGCCGGCCGCGCCGGTGATCACCGACGGCATGACGGTGGAGGCAGCCCTTGGCGCGCTGGCCCGCAACGCCTTCGCCTCGGTGCTGCGCATCAAGACCGACGAGCAGCTCGAGCAGCGCCTCGCGTTCCAGGTGGTGGACGAATGAGCACCGGGACCAGCACCGCGACCCCGCCGGTCAGCGCGCCCGTCGCGCCCGAGACCGAGCTCGCCCGGCGCGCCAAGGCCGTCGAGGCCGCGCTGACCGAGGTGAAGGGCATGCCGATCGACCACCGCACGCGCGCCACCGCGCTCAAGGATGCGGTCGAGGCGTTCCACACGGCGGGGCTCACGCAGATCGTGCGCACGCTGAAGGCCGACCCGCGCGGCAAGGAACTGCTGCTGGAGATGGTGGACGACCCGAGCATCTACGCGCTCTTCGCGATGCACGGCATCGTGCGGGCCGACCTGCGCACCCGCGTGGCCCGCGTGGTCGAGACGGTGCGGCCGTACACCCAGTCGCACGGCGGCGACGTGGAGCTGGTGGACGTCCGCGACGGCATCGTCTACGTGCGGATGGCCGGCGCCTGCAACGGCTGCAGCATGAGCGCCGTCACCCTGCGCAACGGCGTCGAGGAGGCGCTGCGGGAGCAGTGTCCCGAAGTCACGGCGATCGAGGTGGTGCCGACCGAGCCGGCGCCCGCCGCCGTCCCGCTGGTGTCGATTCAGCGCGGTGGGGCGAACGCCGGCTGGCTCGAGGGCCCGTCCCTCGACGACCTCGTCGAGGGCAAGCCGTTCCGGATGGAAATGCAGGACGGCAGGAGCCTCGTGCTGCTGCGCTTCGGGGAGCAGGTGTCGGCCTTCCACAACGAGTGCGCCCACCAGGGCCTGCCGATCGACGGTGGCATGGTGGATGCCGAGGCACGCACCATCACCTGCCCGTGGCACGGGTTCCGCTTCGACTGCACGACCGGTGAATGCCTCACCGCGCCGCAGGCGCAGCTCGAGCAGGTGCCGCTGCGGCTGGATGGCGGCCGCGTGCTGGTGCGTCCTTCGTGAAGCCGATCGCGCGACTCGGCGCCGCCTCGCCCTTCGGCCTCGCGCTGCCCTCGGCCCAGCCGACGGCGTCGCAGATGTACGGGCCACGCGGCGTCTGGTTCGATGACGAGATGCTGGTGGTCGCCGACAGCGGCAACCACCGGGTGCTGATCTGGCACGGCATCCCCTCCACCGATGGCAGTGATGCCGACGTGGTGCTGGGTCAGCCCGACTTCACCAGCGAGGGTCCGCGCGAGGCGGCGCACGGACTGCACCTCCCCACCGGCGTGCTGGTGGTGGAGGGCAACCTCTGCGTGGCCGACGCGTGGCACCACCGCGTGCTGGTGTGGGATGGCGTGCCCAGGTCGTCGGATGTCGCGCCGGCGTACGTCATCGGCCAGCAGACGATGGCCGACGGCCTCCCGAACCGTGGCGGTGATGTCACCGATGCTGGCCTGTACTGGCCATACGGCATCGGCTGGCACGCCGGCACGTTCTGGATCGCCGACACCGGCAACCGGCGCGTGCTGGGCTACCGCGGGCTTCCGACCCCCGACCAGCCCCCGGAGATCGTGCTCGGCCAGGCCGACTTCAGCAGCAACGCCGAGAACCGCGGTGCCGACGTGAGCGCCGGTTCGTTTCGCTGGCCCCACGCGATCACCGGCATCGGTGACGCGCTCTACGTGGCCGACGCGGGGAACCATCGCGTGCTGGGGTGGTCACCGCTGCCGGTGTCCGACGGCCCCGCCACGATGGTGATCGGCCAGCCCGACTTCACGTCGAACACCGAGCTGCCGCACCGGAAGCAGGGAGCGCACCGCATGCGCTTCCCGTACGGGATCGCCAGTGACGGCGACCTGCTCGCCGTGGGCGACACCGCCAACAACCGCGTGCTGTTCTTTCCCGCACCGCCGCCGCACGGAGCCGGTGTACCGGCCGCCGCGGTGATCGGGCAGGCCGACTTCGATGCCGCCGGCGAGAACCGCTGGAAGGCCGTGGCCGACGACACCCTCTGCTGGCCGTACGGGCTCTGGATGCATGGCGGCCGCCTCGCCATCGCCGATTCCGGCAACAACCGCGTGATGCTCTGGGCCACCGCCGGCATCACGGCCGACCTCCTCACCACGAGCTGACCATGTGCCTCGCCGTCCCCGGACAGATCGTCGACATCTTCGAAGCCCATGGCACCCGCATGGCGAAGCTCGACTTCGGCGGGATCCAGAAGCAGGTGTGCCTGGCCTACCTCCCCGACGCGGTGGTGGGCGACTACGCCATCGTGCACGTGGGCTTCGCCATCAGCCGCATCGACGAGGCCTCGGCGCAGGAGACGCTGCGCCAGTTCCGCGAGCTCGGCATCCTCGAGGAGGAGCTGGGCGAGGCCACGCCTGAGCAGTACGCCGCACCGCACGGCGAGAGCTGTGACGTGGTGGCGCCATGAAGTACCTGGCCGAGTTCCGCGATGGTGACATCGCGCAGAAGCTCGCCGCCGACATCCGCGCCATCACCACCCGGCCCTGGGCGATCATGGAGGTGTGTGGCGGCCAGACGCACAGCATCCTGCGCAACGGCATCGACCAGCTCCTGCCGCCCGAGGTGGAGCTGATCCACGGCCCCGGCTGCCCGGTGTGCGTCACGCCGCTCGACATGATCGACAAGGCGCTCGCCATCGCCGCGCTCCCCGGCGTGATCTTCACCAGCTTCGGTGACATGCTGCGCGTGCCCGGCAGCGAGAAGGACCTCTTCCGGGTGAAGAGCGAGGGGGGCGACGTGCGCATCGTCTACTCCCCGCTGGACGCGGTGCAGATCGCGCGCGAGAACCCGGCGAAGCAGGTCGTGTTCTTCGGCATCGGCTTCGAGACCACTGCACCGGCCAACGCGATGGCGGTGCACCTGGCGAAGCGTGAGGGGCTCGGCAACTTCTCGATGCTGGTGTCGCACGTGCTGGTGCCACCCGCCATCGATGCGATCATGTCGGCGCCGGGGAACCGCGTGCAGGCGTTCCTCGCCGCCGGCCATGTCTGCAGCGTGATGGGCTTCTGGCAGTACCCGCCACTGGCCACGCGGCACGCGGTGCCGATCGTGATCACCGGCTTCGAGCCGCTGGACGTGCTGGAGGGGATCCGCCGCACCGTGCAGTGCCTCGAGACCGCCGACTACCGTGTCGACAACGCGTACGCCCGCGTGGTGACCTTCGACGGCAATGCGCCGGCGCAGGCGCTGCTGGCGGAGGTGTTCACGGTCACCGACCGTGCCTGGCGCGGCATCGGCGTGATCCCGGCCAGCGGCTGGCGCCTCAGCGACGCGTACGCAGACTATGATGCCGAGCATCGCTTCGACGTCGGCGCGATCCGCACCGTGGAGTCGGCCCTCTGCCGGGCCGGCGAGGTGCTGCAGGGTTCGATCAAGCCGAGCCAGTGTGAGGCCTTCGGCACGCAGTGCACGCCGCGCACCCCGCTCGGCGCCACGATGGTGTCCAGTGAAGGTGCCTGTGCCGCTTACTTCAACTACGGCCGCTTCCATACCCTCGAACGTGCGACCGTTGGCTGACGCCCCGCTCAGCGGCACCTGGAGCTGTCCGCTCCCGCTGCGCGACTACCCGACCATCGTGATCGGCCACGGCGGGGGAGGGCAGCTCGGCAACGAGCTGGTCGAGCACCTGTTCAAGCCGGCGTTCAGCAACGACGCACTGGACCGGATGGCCGACAGCACCGTGCTCGCGCTGCCTCCCGGCCGCATCGCGTACTCCACCGACAGCTTCGTGGTGCGTCCGCTGGAGTTTCCCGGCGGCAGCATCGGTGCCCTGGCCGTGAACGGCACCGTGAACGACCTCGCGATGAGCGGGGCCAGGCCGCTGTATCTCAGCGCCGGCTTCATCCTCGAGGAGGGGCTGCCGATGGCGGTGCTCGGCCGCATCGTGACCGACATGGCCGCCGCCGCACGCGAGGCGGGGGTGCGCATCGTGACCGGGGACACCAAGGTCGTCGAGCGCGGGCATGGCGACGGGTGCTACATCAACACCTCGGGCCTCGGCGTGATCGCCGACGGCATCGACATCGCGCCGCAGCGGGCAGAGGTGGGTGACGTGGTGCTGGTGAGCGGCACCATCGGCGACCATGGCATGGCGATCATGAGTGTGCGCGAGGGCCTCGAGTTCGACACCACCATCGTGAGCGACTGCGCCTCCCTCGCCTCGCTGGTGGCGGACATGCTCGCGGTCACCCCGGACATCCACGTGCTGCGCGACCCGACGCGCGGCGGGCTGGCCTCCTCGCTGAACGAGATCGCGGCGGCGTCCGGTGTCGGCATCGTGATCCGCGAGTCGGCGCTGCCGGTGCTGCCGCAGGTGGCGTCGGCCTGCGAGATCCTCGGCATGGATCCCGTGTTCGTCGCCAACGAGGGGAAACTGCTGGCGATCGTCCCGCCGCAGCATGCGATGGACATGCTGGCCGCGATGCGCGCACACCCGCGTGGCGCCAACGCCGCCATCATCGGCGAGGTGACGGCGTCGCACCCGGGGATGCTGGTGGCCCGCACGGCGATCGGGGCGCAGCGGGTGATCGCGATGCAGCTCGGGGAGCAGCTGCCGCGGATCTGCTGAGGCACGGCGCGGCTTCGGCGAGCTCGAGCGCTGGAGTCGGAGGATTCCGGATGGCATGCGTCTGCGCCGGCGATGGTGCGCGACTTGCAACCGCACGGTTCCGCACGCCACCCCGGTGCGCACCGTCGTGATCCACGGGCGGATCACCCGCGACGACGCCGCCGCCGGGCTGCGTCTCCCCAGCACTGCCTCGATGAACACGCCTGTCGCGAGCTACTACGACGCGAATGCCGAGCTCGAGTGGTCGCGGCTCGACCTGCCGCTCTGCCGGATCGAGTTCCTCAGCACCCTGCATCTCATCGAGCGCTACTTCGGCCCGCCGGGCCGAAACTGCGACATCGGCGGTGGTCCGGGTCGCTACACCATCGAACTGGCCCGTCGCGGATTCGCCACGACCCTCGTGGACGTCTCGGCGCGGGCACTCGGGCTCGCGACCGAGGGGCTTCGGCGCAACGGGCTGAAGGCCGACCGGGTCATGCTCGCCGACGCGCGCGAGCTGGCCGGCGTCCAGTCGCGCAGCTTCGACTCGGCGCTCCTGCTCGGGCCCCTCTACCACATCGGCGACCTGGCCGGCCGCGAGCAGGCGCTCGGCGAACTCCTGCGGATCCTGCGCCCGGGCGGCATCGCCATCGTCGCCTACCTCAACGCGTGGGGCCTGCTCCGCACCGGGTTGAACGACTTCCCCGACTGGTACCGCGAGCGCTCCACGTTCAGCGCGCTGCTGGAGGGTCGATCGTTCCGTGCCGGCCAGCTCACCGGCTTCACCGAGAGCCACTGGTCCACGCCACCGGCCGCGCTGCAGGAGGTGCGCGACGCCGGCTTCGAGCTGGTGACCTATGCCGGCGCCGAGAGCTTCGCCTCGGGGATGGCACCGGCGTTGCAGCGCATGCAGCTGGAGCGCCGCGTGGCGTATGACACGGCGGTCCAGGTGGCGGCCACGCTCTGCGAGCTGCCCCAGTACCGCGACGCGACCGACCACCTGCTGCTCGTGGTACGCCGCCCGCCGGGCTGACCACGCGGGTGAGCGGCGGCAGGGCACCGTCACCCGGGGTCACGTGGCCGCCGCCATCTCCCCGTCACTCCTGCTGACGCTGCCCTGACCTACCGACCGCCCGGTGCCCTTACGGCAGCACCGGCTTCGCCTGCGCACCGGTCGCCAGCCAGGTGTTGTTTCCCCGCGAGATATCGGGGATCCGGGCCTCGGGATCGATTTCCACCTTCACCAGCGTCCGGCCTGCGAAGCTGTAGCGGCGGACGTAGCGCACGGTGTTGGTGCTCCACACCTCGGCCGGATAGTCGTGGTCCTCGGTGCTGCCGTCGCTGAAGGTCAGGCGCGCACGGATCGGCAGCACACCACGCTCGCGGTTGCCGTAGGCGATGACCACGCGCGTGGTGTCGCCGTCCTTGCGCATCACCACCGTGTCCACCGCCTGGTCGTAGCGCGCGTTCTCCAGGAACCAGCCGCGCCAGAACCAGTCCAGCCGCCGGCCACCGGCATCTTCCATCGTGCGGAAGAAGTCGGCCGGCGTGGGATGCTTGTACGCCCAGCGCCGGATGTAGGTGCGGAACGCGTCATCGAAGGCGTCCGGGCCGAGGATCTCCTGCCGCAGCAGCTGGAGGCCCACACTCGGCTTCACGTACGCCGAGATGCCCAGCAGGCGCGGGTCGATGCGGTCCGGTCCGGTCACGATCGCCCCCTCGACACCGGCGCGCATGACCTGCTCCACCATCCCGCGCTCCTCGGCGGCACGCGCCATCTGGTCACCCTTCCGCGGGTAGCGGCGCGCCTCGGCGAAGGTGTTGATGAAGGTGTTGAACCCCTCGTCCTGCCACATGTACGCGCGCTCGTTGCTGGCCACGATCATCGGGAACCACATGTGGCCGATCTCGTGCGTCACCACGTTGAACAGGTCGTACACGTCCTCGCTCCGGTTCTCCATCGCGATCATCGGGTACTCCATGCCGCTGATCGGGCCCTCGATGGCCGAAATGTGCGGCCACGGGTACATGAACCAGCGCTCGGAGTACTCCTGGATCGACATCCGCGACTGGTCGGCGGCATCGTGCCAGTTGTCGGCGGCGCTCGGCCGGTAGTAGGCGAAGGCGTAGATCCCCTTCCAGCTCGTGCCATCCCACTGGAAGTCGGGGGAGGCGGCCCAGACCGCGTCCCGCACGTTCTTCGCCGCGAACTTCCAGGTCAGCATGCCGGTGGTGCGCGGGCGGGCCGCCCCCGACCGCAGCTCGGCGGCCGTGATGATGCGGATCACCGAGTCGGTGGACGCCGCGGCGTTCAGGCGCGCGAGCTGCGTGGTGGTGAGCACGTCGCGTGGGTTCTCGAGTGCCCCCGTGGCGGCGACGATGTAGCCGGCCGGCACCGTGATCTCGAGGTTGTAGTCGCCGAAGTCGAGGTAGAACTCGCCCTGGCCCAGGTACGGCTCGATGTTCCAGCCGCGGGCGTCGTCGTACACCGCCACGCGCGGATACCACTGCGCGATCTCGTAGAGCGACCCGTCGCGGCCCATGCGGTCGGCGCCATGCTCCGGCACCGTGAAGCGGTAGGCGATCTCGATCGTCGCGCTGCGGCCCGGCGCCAGCGGCTCGGCCAGGTCCACCTTGGTGACCGTCTCCTGCACGCGGGTCGTGAGTTTCACCCGGCGCGCGGCCGTGGGCGTTCCCAGTCGCTGCTCCACGCGGGTGAAGGTGTAGCCCCCCTCGAACCCGCGGGCGCCGAAGCGCGAGTCCTCGGGGAAGATGAAGCTGTTCAGCGACTTCGACTTGAACGCGTTCTGCTCCGTCTGCAGCCAGAGGAAGTGGAGCGTGTCGGGGGAGTTGTTGGTGTACTGCAGCGAGAGCTCGCTGCGCACCGACGTGGTGGTGGTGTCGAGGGTGGTGCGGATGGTGTAGCTGGCCCGGTTCTGCCAGTACTTCGCGCCCGGCGCGCCGCTGCCGGCGCGGAATTCGTTGGCGGTGGGCAGGACGAGCGGCGCGAAGATCGAGGTGTCGGTGACCGGTCGGGGTGCCGGCCGGCCCTGGCCGGCGGCGGGCGACAGGGCCGCGGCAGTGAGGAGCAGGGTGGCGGAGATCCGTGGATGCATGGCGCGTGGCGTGTGGAATGATCGGTCGACGCCGATGGCGGACCGACCCGGAAACTATGTCGTGGCGTGCCGACGCCGCGACTCCCGCCCGCCGTCAGGACACGGCCCCCCGCTGCGACACGACCGCATGCCGCAGGTGAATCCGACCCGCCGCGCCAGCCACCAGCTGCCGGCGCACGAGTGGAACTCCGGCCAGGCCCTCCGTGAACAGGCCGATCCCGGAGCCGAACACCACCGGGTGCACGCAGAGCGAGAGTTCGTCGATCAGGCCGTGGCGCATGAGCGTCGTCGCGAGTTCAGCGCCGCCGGCCAGCAGGATCGTGGCACCGGCCGACGCCTTGAGGTCGCGGATGCGTGATGCGACATCCGCGCCAAGCAGTTGCACGCCCGGAACCGCCGACGGGTGCAGCGTCTGCGTCACGACGACCTGGTGCAGCGCCGGCCAGGTGCGGAGCAGCCCGTCGCGGACGCGCGCCTCGAATGCCACGCGTCCGGTGACCACACAGTCCACATCGCCGGCGGCCACCGCACGGTGGGCGGCACTCTCCGCGGTGCACGACAGTGCCTCGCAGGTGCCGTCATCGCGGGCGATGAATCCGTCGAGCGTCACATCCATGGCATAGACGAGGGTCCGCATCACCCGGGTGGGAATGGAGTTGTCGAGCGCGCGCGACGGGGCGTCCAGTCCGCAGGGCGGGCATCGCTGCTGCGCGGCTCCACGCGTCGGTCAGCGGCGCGCCGTGAAGTTCACCGTGATCCGCGGCACGTAGTCCTGGAAGCCCTTGTTGACGAACGACGCGAGCACGGAGACCGTCAGCGCGTTGTTCTGTCTCAGTCCGACCGCCAGCTGGGCGTAGCTCAGGTCGTGGGCACCTCCCGCGACGAGGATTGGAATGCCGCTGTAGGTGTACCCTGCGCGGAGGCCGACCAGCAGGTCCGCCACGACGCTGCCATTGCCACTCAGGTCGCGGACCGGAATCGCCATCGAGTACTCGCCGCTCACCGTGCCCGCACCGTCCCGGCGTGGTGCGTCGCCGGTGACGGCACCGAGCAGTCCCAGCGCGACGCTCACCCCGCCGGCACTGCTCATCGTGCTCCCGGACCTGGCGTACATCGGCAGGGTCAGGCGGCCCACCAGCGTTCCCCCGTTGTTGATGGCGCGAAGGACGTTCGCCCGGTCGGATTCGTCGGTTTCACGCGCCGCCGCGTCCGTTTCGTCCGACGTCGTGACCACCGACGCCTGATCTGCCGAGAAGAGCGCGCGCCCGACCTGGCCGCGGACGATCGAGGAGACGACATACGCATCGTTCTCCCCGATATTCGCCGCGAACTGCGACGCAATGGTGAATCCTGTCCCGCCACCGCTACTGCGCAGGTAGTCCGACACATCTGCGCGGGAGGTGAAGAACCCCGGCACGGGGGTTCCGATCAGCCGCGTGCTGAGCGGACGCTCTGCTCGCGTCGAAGTCCCGAACCGGCCCACCAGCGAATCCTTGCTCACGGCGGCGATGCAGGCGGCGTGCTCCGGCGTCGTCGCGGCATCGCGGCGCCCGCAGAACGCCTTGGCGCTGTCGGCCAGCTCGGCGTCGGCGCCCGAATCACTCAGCTTCACCTGCATCGACGCGATGCGCTCGGTGCGCGCGACCGCGGCGCCGAGGAAGTCACGGATGAAGAGCTTCTGCAGGTCTTCCCGGGCGACGCGTTGCGCATCGACGACGACGGGCACCGGGAGGTTGAACTGCGCCGACAGGGACGGACCGGCGAGCGGAATCAGGATCGCCACCGCCGCAACACACCGCCGCAGCACGCCGATGTCCGATGCGGCGACCATTCCGCCACTCCTGTCCTCGCTCAGGTCCTGGTTGAGACGTGCGTCGATCGGCATGGATCACTCGGGGTCATGGGTGGCGGAGGCTGGGGACGGTCACGCCTCCAAGTTCCGCACCACGACGCGGCGCACCATTGGCAAGTCGACCACCCGGCCCGCTCCTGCCGATGGTGGCAGAGTTGCCCATACTCATGCCCGTGGCACTGCACTAGCATCCACCGCCGCTCGTCATGCCCCGTCATCACCTTGCCCGGAGACTGCACCCGATGCCACCGACACTCTCGCTGCTCGACCTGCGACGCCTCGTCGAAACCGTTGCCGGCAGTCCCGATGCCACCGTCGACGTGTTCGAGGACGGGACCACGATCTCGGCAACGGCGGCGCGTGGCGGAGGTGCCTCGGTGCTGTTCTCCGTGGCGCCCTCCCAGCCGGCCGGTTCCAACACGAAGCCCATCACCATCGAGAGCTCCCCACCGGTCGTTCTCCTGCATCCCGATGGCACGCCCGTGCCCAACGTCCTCAAGGAGTGTGACTGCGCTGCGTGGAGCATCGCCGCATTCGAGAAGTTCTTCGTGCCGTACTACACCCGGCTGATGACCGGCGCGGAGCTGGAGCAGTACCGACGCGTGATGGCGGATCGTGATGTGCTCTGTGCGCTGCACCTGCCGCGTTCCGTTGGACTCATCGGCACGAAGACGCCGGCCTTCGCCGTGACCGGTGCGCTCCGCGACCGCATGATCGCGCGGTCCGGGCTCTCCATCCAGGGCTTCGGCGACACCCCGCTGGTGTTCGGCGGCGATGCCATCGTCGCTGCCCTGATGACCCTCGATCGGTGACCTGGCGCGGCACGCTCCGCGCCGCTGCGGAGCGTGCCGCCATCCGTCAGGGCCTCGTCGGCCGGCCCGCCAGGCGCCGGAACTGCGCCGTCGTCCGGTCGTTGCGCACCAGCGCGGCGAGATCGGGCCGCGCGCGCACGTACTCGGCCAGTCGCACCTCAGCGGCCGCGGAGTCACGCAGCACGAACGCCAGGTGCGCCGCATCGAACCGGAGATCGTTCGTCAGCTCGGCACTCTGCCGCACGCGCACCTCTGCCAGCGCGTATTCCTGCCGCGCCCGCGGCACATCGCCAGCGGCGGCACTCACGATCGCCGCCACCATCCGGCGGTAGATCGGGCTGTACGGCCGGCCCGACGCCGCCGCCACACTGTCCGGATCCATCCGCGTCAGCGTGTCCACCAGCGCCCATGCCCGCACCGGATCCGGTGGCGCGCCACCACCACCGGCGTCGATGTACATCACCGAGAGCTCACACTCCACGTAGCGCCAGTCCGCCGGAAACATGCGCCGGCCCCGCTGGCACCACGTGAGCGCGGCACGGCGATCGGCAAGCGCGATCAGCGCGCGGACGGCGAAGTCGATGATCCGGTCGGCATTCTCCAGGTAGCCGTCCAGCGCCAGCGCCCGCTGCGTCGCGAGGATCGCCCCCGGAATGTCGCCCCGCACCCAGCGGAGCATCCCCAGCGACGCCCAGGCACCCGCGAGCAGGGAATCGATGCTGGTGGCCGTGAGCAGGTCCGCCTCGGCACCGCGCAGCAGGTCCTCCTCGCGGCGATACGTCTGCACGGCCGTCGCCGCGTCGGTGCGGAGCTGTCCCCGCACCCAGTACGCCTCCGCCTGGCCGGCGCGCCAGCCCGCAGCACGTCCATCCGCCGACGTGGAGGTGTACCGCGCAATCGCACGATCGGCATGACCGAGGCCCACGTCCAGCGCGCGCACCCGCGCCTCACCGGAACGCAGGCTGCCAGCCAGCCGCGCCAGCCAGGCGCGCTCCAGGGTCGGAACCACCCAGTTCGGCGCATCGAACTCCGCCACGCTCAGCATCGAGTCGGCGCGACCGAGCAACCGGTCTGCGCCATCCGACAGCGGCGTAGCGCGCGCCGCCGCCGCCGCACGAACGAGCCCCTGTGCACGCCACACGAGGTCCATGGCGTGCTCCGACTCCCCCGCGTCACGCTGCGATCGGCGGAGCGCGGCCAGTGACCGTCGTTCACCGAGCTGGTCGCGCAACGACACGTCGAGCTGCGCCGAGAGGTCGTCCGTGAGGGTCACCGGGTCGCCGCGTCGAGCGCTCACCTGCGCAGAACCCACCTGTGCACCAGCGCGGTCCAGCACGCGCACCGACACCCGCACGCCATCCGGGCCTCCCGAGACCGCTCCCGTGATCTGGAGGTCGAGCGCTGCCGTACCGCCACGTTCCGCACGCCGGAGCACCCCGGGTGACACGTCTGTGCCGGCAACCTGCACCCCACCCACGCGCTTCAGCGTTGCCGTGAGCTGATGCGAGATCCCCTCGGCAACGTAGGCGATGCCTGCCGTGTCGCCATCGACCGAGAACGGCTCGATCACGATCCGGAACGCGTCCGAGGCGCCGCGTGACTCCGACACCGCCGGCCTCCACTGCGACGGGACCAGCGTCCCGATCGCCACGACGCCCACGAATGCGCCGGCAGGCAGCGCACGACGCATCCATCCGCGACGCGGCACGATCGGGGCATGCGATGATGTCGCTGACGGCGCAGCCTGCTCCGGCACCGACGCCAACTCCGCCGGCACCACCGACGCGGGTTCCGTCCCGGCCGGCTCGTGACGCGCGCGCGTCGGCGCAGCGCCCCCCTCCGCCGCGTCCGCGGGGGCGACGGCGCGCGCCGGAGCGAGTCGTGCCGCCCGGATGTCGCTCGCCAGCGCGGAAAGACTGGGTGGGAGATCGGCCTCGTACTCCGCCTGCAGCAATGCCCGATGCCGGTCGATCACATCGAGCGCAGCGGCTCCCTCCCCCGCTTTGGCGAGCGCGTACGCTGCGCGCTCGACGGCGCCCGAACTCGATTTGTCCATGCGGACCTGGCGGAGGCGGTAGTGCGACGAGCGCACCCAATCGCCACGCGCCTCGGCCGCATCAGCCGCAACGGCGAGTGTCTGGCTGAACACTTGAGACAGCCCCGACCGTTCGCCATCCACCCACCGCTCGAAATCGACCGCATCGCGCAGGTACCACGCGCCCAGGAACTCTCCCTCGTACAGCGCGAGCGCATCATCGAGCCGCTTTTCCGCAACGGCCGTGACGAACTCGTCCGCATCGCACTTCACGGCGCCATCCAGGCGGATGGCATCTCCGACCGTGGCGATGATGCCGGCGCCAAGTTCGCGGCGCAACACGTACACGGCCTCGTTGAGCAGGCGGCGGGCGGCTGCCGGAGGATGATCCGGCCACAGCAGCCCGAGGATCCGTTCCCGCTCCAGCTGCCGCTGCGGTGCCCGCACCAGCACCACGAGAATCGCGAGTCGTCGCCGCTGGACACTCTTGCCGGTGACCGGGGCGCCGTCACGGTCCAGACGCACCCCGCCAAGCAGGCTGAGCGACAACTGACCCACGCGCGTCGCCTCCGTACCAGTCTGCATGTGCCTGTTTTGGTGCGATCAACCCGGTCAACTGCGGCGCGAAATCGAATATTGGCTGCACAACGACAGGAATGCGACGTCCGGTTGATCGCCCGGCGCCAGCTTCGCCCCGATTCCAGTGCAGCCGGTGGTCGCCTCCCACATCCGGCTGCTTCCTCCACCATGGACGGGTTCGCCGATGTCGCTCCCACTGCAGGCCGTCGCGGCTTTCCTCGCGGATTTCAACATTCCGCACTGCTGGTTCAGTTCCGCCAATCACACAACCGGCCTCTCTGGCGTACTCGGCTGGAGACCCGAAGAGATCGCCGGTGTGGAGCGCGAGCTCGGAACGATCGCCGCCAACCTGCTCGGCACACGCGGTCGCCCTGCACACGCGGAGTGCGCACCGATCCTCGTGTGCGTCGGGACGCGGCGGGTCTCGGTCGTCGTTCGCGTCTACCGGACGGGCCCGTCCACACACCGACTCCTCTGCGTCCTGGTGCCATCCACCGCGACGCCGGAGGCTGGCCAGGACGTCGGCGCCGTGTTGCGCGCCTCGTTGCAGGGCTACCGCCTCACACCACGCGAGCGGCAGATCGCACTCGAGCTCGGCACCGGTGACACCTCTCCTGCCATTGCCGATCGGCTGAACCTCTCGGTGTGCACCGTGCGGCGGCACACCGAGCGCGTCTTCGCAAAGCTCGGCGTCCGCACTCGGGCCGAACTGTCACGGCGCATCGGCGCACTGTCCGCCCAGCCATGAGCCGCTCATCAGGTATCGACGCCGGAACGGCGTCAGCGAAAGCGCCGCCACGGTCCCCTCGGCACGCGTCGCTGCGGCACCGCACCATGATCGGCGCCGTGGTGCTCGGTGCGTGGTGCGCCGCGCCTGTCGTGGCGGCGGCGCAACACGGTGATGGCACGGGCGACTCGGCTGCCACGGGTTCGCGCCGCAAGCTGCAGAATGCCTCGGACGAGCGCCCACGCATCGACTACACCGGTCTGACCGGCGACGTGGCGCTGGCGCGGTTCGTCACCAGCCTGGATGGCAGCATGCCTGCCCCACGCACAGGACTCTCCCTTGGCGTCGGCGTCCGGACATCGCTGCGGATTCCGCACCTCACGCTCACGGCTGCCGTTCGCGTCGCCGTCTCGGACATCGCCGGGGTGGGCACCCGTCCCGCCGACCGCGCCATCGCACGCGTCGAGTTTCTTCCCGAACTGGGCTATACGGTGCGGTTCCGGCACCTGCGTGTCCGACCGCTGCTCGGCTACACCCCGTGCGCGACGTGGTCGCTGACGACCGCCGAAGTGTGGCCGGCGGGTGGGACGGGCGCGCGGAACTTCCGGGACGCCCGCCCGCGCCAGGCGCTCTCCATGGGCCTCGAACTGCCGCTCCCTGGCCGCCAGAGCGGCGTGCAGCTCCGGTTTTACCGGCTGTCCGGCCGCTTCACGAAGGAGGAAAGCCGGCGCACGGTCACCCCTGTCGCGATCCGGTACCGCGGCAGCCTGCTCACCATCGGCTGGAGCGGGCCGATCTCCGAGGTGTCGCTGCCATGGCGCTGAGCACTGCACCCGGCAGCATCCACGGCGCGTGCATCCGGCGCCGCGCGGCGATCCTGCTCGGCCTCATCGTGGCGGGCGAGTGTCGCGGCCAGGCGGTCCGCGGCACGCCAGGACGTGACACGGCATGGTTCGATCGCGAACGCTCCGTCTCGATCGCGGTCGAGAACGATGCGTTCGGATTCGGTGGCACCGACGCCTCGTACACGCAGGGGCTGCGCGTCCTGATGGAGTTCGCGCGCGCGCCACGCGCGATGGTCACGCTCAACCGGTTCCTGGCCCCGGCTCGTCGCCCACGGTCGGGCGCGCGGGCCGTGGCGGCCTGCACGCAGGCCATCCTCGCGGCTGCGGATACGTCAGGGCGCGAATGTCTGACGGTCGGCTTTGCGCTGACACAGACCCAGTTCACTCCGGCGAACATCCTGGACTCGATCCTCGACCCCAGCGATCGCCCGTACGCCGGCCTGCTGACCGCGTCCGTGGCCGCGACGTTGCGCTGGAAGGATGCGTCGGCGTTGAGCGAAGTCAGTGTCGGCGTCATCGGCCCCCTTGCGTTCGCCGAGCAGACGCAGAGCCTCGCGCACTGGACCTGGTCGTTCGGCAGTCCGCGTCCGCTCGGATGGCGGAACCAGCTTCGCACCGCGCCGTTGGTCAGCCTGCGGACGGCGTACGCGAAGGTGCTGGGGCAGCTGTCCGTCCCATGGCCTGCGGCCACCGCGGTACCGGGAGGGAAGCGGCCGGTCTCCCGTGTCCGCGTGTTCGACGCGCAGGTGTCACCCGAGATCATCGTCGGGACCGTGATGCAGCGCGCCTCCGTCGGGGCCAGGCTGCGTGCCGGCTGGAACATCGACCGGACACCGGCACCATCCCCGATTCCAGCCACGCTGCTCAACGACGCGTTCGCGGCGGTCACACCCGACATCGTGTCGCCCATCGGCCTGACGGGCAAGATGCTCCTCAAGAGTCACGTCCCTGCCGTGCTTGCACAGGACACCGCGTCGTACCCGCTGGTCAAGGCGGATCGGCTGGTCGCACCGGTACCCTCCGCCGCATCACAGAAGGTCGTCGCGCGGGCCGACGGCAACGTGGCGACCCGGGTTGTCGCCTCCGTCGCGAGGAATGTGTGGGGACAGGTCTTCGCGGGCGGCACGGTCCGCGCCGTCGGCGGCAATGCGCTGCTCTCCGGTTCACGCTGGGCAGATACCGGGCCGACCGGCTGGCGTACGGTGCATCAGCTCGACATTGCACACGGCGTCATGGAAAGCGCGCTCGGGTGGACTGTCGGCTGGCGCCGGTTCTCCGTCACGCAACAGTGGCTGTGGCGATCGAATGAGTTTCATTCCGGTGCACCCTGGCATTCGTTCGGGTCGCTGGCAGTCGCGATGTCATCTCGGGCACGTCCGTCGCCGTGAGGTCGGCACGGGGCACCGGACGGCCGTCGCGGCTCATGCCGCAACAGGGTGGCGACGAGACTCCCACAGGACCTCTCGTCTTCCGCCATGGCGCTTCACATCCGGTCCGTCGGTCCCGTCCGGCCGTCCGCAGACCAGTACCGACCCGATCCGGCACCGCTGTGCCGGGTGAGCCGCGTGGCGCGCCGCGCCATTCGGGCGCTGCGCCGCATCGTCCTGCTCCCGGCGCTGTTGCTCGGTGCGTGCGTGGAGCGCACGCCCACGCAGCCCGGCAGCACGGGACCGGTGGCGCCACCGGACGTCTCGACCGCCACGCTGAACGTCGCCCCCGGCGCCCTCTTCGCCGTCTCGCCCCGCTATCCGGCGCCTGGCGACACGGTCACCGTGGACGGCAGCTACAGCTACGACGGTGACGGACAGGTGGTGCAGTACCGCTGGAGCTTCGGCAACGGGGTCACCACCAGCACCGGTGCCACGTCGCGCACGGTGTACCGCGCGGCCGGCACCTATCCCCTGTCGCTCACCGTCATCGACGACGCGGGGGACTCCTCCACCACCACGCTGTCGTTCACTGTCGGCAGCGGCGGCACGCCGGCCACCGCGATCAGCGGCAGCGCGAGCACGCTGGTGATCAGCGCGGCGAGCGTGACCGCCGGCACCGGTGTCACGGCCACCGTCACCGCGAAGAGTGCCGACGGCACCGTGCGCAGCGGCGTGCCGGTCGCCGTGAGCGCACTCGGCCACAACATCTCGGCAACGCCCGCCACCGCCACCACCGATGGCAGTGGCGTGGCCACCGCCGTGGTCAGCAGCGCCGTCGCGCAGGCCAGCACCGTGCGTGCCGTGGCCGACTTCACCGCGCTCACCACCACCCGCGCGCTCACGATCACGCCGGCGGCGGTGAGTGCCGCGCGCAGCACCATGCGGCTCACGCAGTCGAGTCTCACCGCGCTCACCGACACCGCCATCGTCGAGGTCACCGTCCGCGACACGGCCGGCAACGTCGCCCCCGGCGTGGCCGTCTCACTCGCCAGCTCGGTCGCGGGGCTGACGATGCCCGCCGCCAGTCTCACCGACGCCGACGGGCGCTGGCGCGGTGTGGTGCGCATGACGGCGCTGTGTGGTGGCACGGCGGCCACGCTCACGGCCACCGCGGGGGGCGTGCCGCTGGCGACGACGGTGGCCGTCACCGGCACCGCCACCGCCAGCTATGGCGTCTGCGGCGCGGCCCTCTGGCTCGACGCCGCAGACCTCTCCACGTTGACGCTGGATGGCAGCAACCGCGTGTCGCAGTGGCGGGACCGGAGCGGCAATGCGCGACACGCCGCAAACGCCACCCTCGCCGAGCAGCCGACCGCGGTTGCCGGGGCACTGCACGGCTTGCGCACCGTGCGCTACACCACGGCGGCGCTGCTCCGCAGTCAGGGGGTGCTGCAGGGCATCACGGATGCCGCGGAGGTCTTCGTGGTGGCCAGCGCCACGGCCTCGCAGACCGGTGACACGTTCCTGTTCGGCGCGGACTCGCAGTTCGTGGTGCACCCGAACGAGCGGTTCAGCGTGCACCTGCCGTGGGCCAACGGCAACGTCGCGTGGGACTTCGGCACCTGCTGCGCCGTGCCGGGGGCGCGGATCGGGATCAACTATGCGGCCGCCGGCGTGGCCCTCGCGGCCGCGCAGTGGAGCGTCGGGACGATGACCGGCAGCACCCCGGAGCGCCACATCCGCCGCAACGGCACCACGCTCGTCTCCGACACTGGCACCGACACGCTGGGCTTCGCGGATCAGGCCCTGCGCATCGGCAACAGCTGGGGCGGTGACATCGCGGAGCTGCTCGTCTTTCCCCGCGCCCTCACCGCGCCCGAGCGTGCGGCCGTCGAGAATGGCCTGATGGCGAAGTGGTCGCTCGGCACACTCGCGCTCACCGCCGGCAACAGCCAGAGCACCGCGGCGGGCACCAGTCCGGCGACGGCACCGCAGGTGCGCGTGACGAACGCCGCCGGCACCGGTGTCTCCGGTGCCACGGTGACGTTCACCGTCACCAGCGGTGGCGGTCGTGTGAACGCGGCCCTCACCGCCACGGTCACCACCGATGGCAGTGGCTACGCCAGCGCGCCGGACTGGGTGCTCGACGTCGGCAGCAACCAGCTCACCGCCAGCCACGGCGGGCAGGGCGTGGTGTTCACGGGCACCGGCACGCTGCCCACCGGCATGAGCCTGCGCCTCGACATGGCCGACTCATCGAACATCTTCACCGGCAGCGGCTGCACGGGTGCCGTGAGCAACGGCAGCAGTGTGGGCTGCGTGCGCGACAAGAGCGGCAACGCGTATCACGCACTGCAGGCCACCGCCGGCGCGCGGGCCACGTTCAGCACCAGCGCGCAGAACGGGCGCAGCAGCCTGTCGTTCAACCTCGCCTCCGACCAGTACCTGATCGTGAACGCCGCCGCGATCCGTTCGCTGCGGAGCACGTCACGCACCGTGTTCGCGGTGGCGCGCTGCACGGCCACCACCGACAATGCCACCAACAACGGCGGTGCGATCGTGAACTGGGTCGGCTTCAACACCGGCCTCCACCTCAGCGGCTATCCCGTGCCCACGTGGGTGTCGTCGGACACCTGGGAGAATCCCGGCACTGGCGGGGCGGCGTCGTTCGTCGGCACCTGGCTCGACGCCAGCGCGTCGATCGTCGTCACGAACACCCTCGCGGTGACCGGCAGCACCTTCGATTCCACGATCTGGCGTGACGGCGGCAACTCCAACAGCAGCGGTGCGGTGGCCGGCACGATGACGGGCGCGGCGGACCTGTACGTCGGCATCGCATCCCCGGGCACGGGCGGCTACAACTGGCGGCTGAACGGGCGGATCAGTGAGGTGATCATCTATCCGCGGGTCGTGACGACGGCGGAGCGGCAGGAGGTGGAGCGGTACCTGGGGTGGAAGTGGGGGATCAGCGTGCCGTAGGCCGGCCACCTCCTCCCCACGGGGATGGAGTTTCGGTATGGTCCGGCACGATTGTCCGTCCACGTCACACCAAGATCGCCATGACCAGCCCCCCCCGACGACCTCGCCGCCGCCGACCGGCTGGCGTAGTCCTGGGACCGCTCCCGCAGTCGGGTCATCGCCGAGGCGGTGCGGCGGCTGACGGCTGAGTCGGGGGCGGAGATCGGCGCGGACCCCTCGGGTGCATCACGCCGCGCAGCTGCGGCGCGGCCCGGCCCTCTCTGCCGCCGTGTGCGTGCCTGAGGCGAAGCGCGTGGCCATGGTCGGGACGCCAGCGACATCGGTTATACTCACGTCATCCCTTATCCTGCTGGCATTGAGTTTCGCACTGCCCGCGCTGCCGTCCCGCATGCGCACCACGCACGAATGCACCCGTGTGGCATGGCGCTCCGTCGCCCTGCTCGTCGGCCTCGTATCCTCGCTCCGCGCCCAGACGGACCCAGCATTCAACGCGGACTTCGACGTTGCCGACCGCCGGGCCCAGACGCTCGCATGGACGGTTGAGTGCTACAGCCGGTTCGGCCTCCTCCTGCAGTCGCACCGCATCGCCTCGAACCCGACGCGCGAGTCGCTCGGCCCTGCGAATGTCTGCTTCACGGATGGCGGGCGTCGTGTGCTGGCGAACCTGTCGGTCGATGCGGCAGCGCGCCGGCTGACGAAACTCCTGGTGGTCGATCTCGGTACCGGTGCGGCCGTCACCACGCCGCTCGACACCGCCAGGCTCGTCAACGAGGCCATCGCCGAGCATGCGGCGGTCGCGCGAAACGTGGGCATGTCGGACAGTGTCAGCGCCGGCTACATGCCGTTCAGCATGCGCTTTGATGGTGACACGATCGAGGTGTGGATGGTGAAGCGTGGCGTGTTCGACTTCCGTCAGCTCAGGGTGGGAGGAGAGCTGGGCTACATCTTCTCGCCGGACGGCCGCACCCTCGTGCGCGAGGTGGGCACCGTGCAGAGCGACCGCCAGCTCGGCGGGCCGGCGTCGCAGTCGACGACCATCGAGAGCCGAGAGGCGCGGATCCCGTCGCTGTCCGAGCTGCTCCTCGCAAACATGCTTGCGTCGCGTGGGGCGCAGGTCACGATCCAGACGGCGTCGCGCGCGTCAACGCTCATGCCTGGCGGCACCATGTGGATGCACCGGCCACGTTGACATGTAGCGCGTCGCGTGCGTCGCGTATCAGCCGTCACCGACGGCGCCTGCACCGCCAGCATGCACCTCACCGCGTCATCGCCGGCACCCACAGGATCAGCGTCACACACGCCACGCCCGCCGCCGTCAGCAGCGCGAGCCCGAACAGTCCGGCCGACGCCAGCCGCGGTGCAGCAGCACCGATCACGCAACGGCGCCAGCGCGCGACCGAGTACGTCCGGCGTGAGTTCAACCACCTGCAGCCGTCGCAGTACCGCCCGCGCCGCGTCGCCATGCGACGCCGTCAGCGCATACGCATGCAGTCGATCCCACAGCTCGTACTCCAGCAGGCGACTGCTGACGAGCGGAAGATCCCACAAGGCAGCATCGGGGACCTGCGATTCGTGCAGCAGGTAGGCAAGCACCACCGACGTGTCGAGGTAGATCACCGATCCGCTCGGCCGGCGGCGAGCGACTCCAGTATCTCGTCCGCATTCGGAACCGGCAACCGAGGTGGGGGATCTCCTCCGATGACGGTCGGTAGCGTCAAACTGCCACGCACCACCATCGCAGCCAGCAGCGCATCGGCCGACTGTGGATGGGCTGGCGACGGCGGACGCAACTCTGCCACGACGCGATCCCGATCCGTGACGAGAATCGTCTCGCCCGAGACGACCAGGCGGAGATACTCGCTCAGGCGCTGCCTCAGGACCGTGGTGCCGACGGTTCTGACATCAGGCGCATAGCCGCGCGCGGCAACTTCCCGGATCGTCTTGGGCGGTAGTGCGGACTCGGACATCCCACATCCTACCACCCGCAGCTCAGCCAACCATCACCCAATTCGTGCGTCTCGTACCACCCTCCCGCCACCACTGTCGCCTTCCTTGCGCTTCGGTGTTTGTTCGGTAACATCCCCCTCCCCCCACCCACCCCGCCCACACCTCACGACCGCCCCGTCCCTCACCGCTGCGTGCCGACCCACCCATGCCGTCCCTCTGGCGCGTCGCCTGTGTCCGCATCCCCCGCTTCCCACTCGGCGCCGTCTGGCGCGCCAGCCAGGGACCGCGCCAGCTCGGACTGGGCCTCGAC
This sequence comes from Gemmatimonadaceae bacterium, assembly GCA_020851035.1. Classification (NCBI taxonomy): domain Bacteria; kingdom Pseudomonadati; phylum Gemmatimonadota; class Gemmatimonadia; order Gemmatimonadales; family Gemmatimonadaceae; species Gemmatimonadaceae bacterium. Next base: position 219,175 of record JADZDM010000023.1, read on the forward strand.
CTGGGTACCTCGGCACCTCCCGCCACCACCACGCCACCATCGGACGACGGCAGGCACTGGGACGACCGCCTCCTCGCCCTCGCCGACGGGAATGCCCTCCGCGCCGTGACCGCGGCGGCAGGCCGCGCCCGCATCCGCGCCGGCATGACCGTCACCGAGGCCAAGGGCCGTTGCGCCCGCCTCGACGTCCTCCCCTGGGACGACATCGCCATCAGCGGCGCCCTCACCCGCGCCACCGCCGCGCTCATCCAGGCCAGCCCCCACGTCTCCCCCGCCGGCGCCACCACCGGCATCTGGTGGGTCGGCGCCACCGGCTTCGATGCCATCGGCGGCGAACGACGCCTCGCCCAGACCCTGCTCGCCATCGCCCAGCGCTGGCACCCCCTCGCCCGCGTCGCCATCGCCGACTCCTGCGCCGCCGCCCGCGCCGCCACCTGGACCCACCCCCCCGCCGGCGAACCGCTCTGCTTCTGCATCCCCTCCGGTGGCGATGCGGCCTTCCTCGCCCCCCTCCCCCTCGGCTTCCTCCCCCTCGACACCGAACTGGTCGCCACCCTCCAGGCACTCGGCATCCGCACCGTGGGGGGGTTCGCGGCCCTGCCCGTCGCGGACATCGAACGCCGCTGGGGCCAGGCCGGCCTCAGCGCCTGGCGCCTCGCCCACGGCCACGACCCCCGCCGACCGGTGCTGGCCCGCCTCGAGGCCCAGCGCAGCGTCACGGCGGAGCTGGGCGGCGCCAGCGACACCATGGAGCCAGCACTCTTTCTGGTGCGCGCCGCCCTCGAGACCCTCGTCCGCGACCTCGTCCGCGACGGCCTCGCCGCCGGTGCCGTCGCCATCACCCTCCACCTCGACGGCGGCCGCACCACCCGCGACGACGTCACCCCGGCCGAGACCATCACGCGCGAGGTGCGGCCCGCCCATCCGCTCGCGCGCGTTGCCCCGCTCTTCGAACGCTGCCGCGCGCTGCTCTCCGACTGGCCGCTGCCGGCGCCGATCTGTGGCGTCACCGTCACCCTCACCAACACGCTGCCCGCGACCGGTGAACAGGGCGACCTGCTCGACGCCGGCTGGCGCGACCCCGGCGCCGCCCTCGCCGCCCTCGAGCGACTCCGCAGCACCCTCGGTCCCGACACCGTCGTGCGCCCCGTGCTGCGCGACGACCACCGCGCCGAGCAGTCGGGGGCGTGGGCCGAGCTGGTGGATGGCGACGATGCCGCGATTGCGGCGGCCACGCGCGTGGCGCAGAACGCCGTCGCCCCCCGCAGCGACGACACCGCCCCCACCACGCAGCTCGGCGACTGGCTCCCCCTCTTCGCCGGCGAGCGCAGCGCCGCCCCCGCCGCCCTCCGCCTGCTCGAGGTGCCGCAACCCGTGCGCATGACCTGCGACGCCGCGCAGCGCCCCGTCGCCGGCACCTGGCAGTCCCACACCTTCACTGTCCGCGACTGCACCGGCCCCGATCGCCTCACCGGCGCCTGGTGGCGCACCCCCTTCGCCCGCGACTACTGGCACGTCCGCACCCGCGAGGTCGGCACGCTGCTCATCTACAACGAAGCCGAGTCGTGGGTGCTGCAGGGCTGGTATGACTGACGCCATCCTCTGCTCCAACGGCAAGAGCAACAGCTTTGACGCAAAGGCGCAAAGGGCGCGAAGGACGCAAAGGGGTCCTGCGCCGTGGGCAGGCGCACGTGCGCGCGATGATGTCAGGACTTTCTGGGAACTGCGGTTGCAGTTGCTGTTCCCAAAGCCTTCTCGATGCATCCCCCCTCACCGACCATCGTCGACCGCGCGCAAGGCTACGGTTCTTCTTTGCGTCCTTGGCGCCCTTTGCGCCATTGCGTCAAAGCCGTTGCTGTCTGCAATGGCGGTGCCGTCGCGGCTACACGATCGGGTTGCCTTCGCGGTCGGAGATCATGACCCAGACACTGCGCGTCCGCTTGCTGTAGAAGAGGCGGACCGTCACGTCGCGCGGGTTCTGCTTGAAGGCGAAGTGGAACTGGAAGGTCGTGTCCAGCGACTCGCGCAGCACGCCCTCCTTGAACTGGCCGTGGAACTGCTGGACCTTCGTGCAGGGCGCCACCTCGGTGAAGAACTTGCGGCCGATGGTGGACTCCTGCGACAGCTGCGCGAGGCGGCTCTCGACCGCGTTGTACTTCAGGATGCGCCCCGTCGCGTCGAGCTGGATCATGCCGTACGGCAGCGTGTCCAGCTCCCCCGCCGACATGTGGTCGGCCGTGGACAGGATCTCGGCCTTCAGCGCCTCGTGCGAGTGCGGCGTCAGGCGCACCGCATCGCGGCGCGGCAGCGGGGGGTCCGGGGTCTCCATGCCGGGAAATCTAGCCGGGTGGCCCGCGCATGAACGCCACCGACTACGTCGAGCTGCACTGCCACAGCGCCTTCTCGCTGCTCGACGGCGCATCGGCCCCCGAGGAGCTGGTCGCACGCGCCCTCATCGCGGGGCAGACCGCCCTCGCCCTCACCGACCACGATGAACTGGGTGGCGCGGTGCGCTTCGCCCAGGCCGCGGACATCGCCGGCATCGCCGGCATCATCGGCGCCGAGCTCACCGTGCAGGGCGACGGCGCACTGCAGCACCTCACGCTGCTGGCCATGTCGCGCACGGGGTACGGGAACCTCAGCACCCTGCTCACCCGCGCCCGCATGGACGTGCCCGAGCGCGGCGCGCCCTCGGTGCCGTTCGCCCTGCTCACGCAGCACGCCGGGGGACTGTTCGCACTCAGCGGCTGTCCGCGGGGCGCCATCCCGCAGGCACTCGCCGCCGGCAACATCGCCGAGGCCACCCGCGTGGCCGGCACGCTGCGCGACCTGTTCGAGGAGTCGTTCGCGATCGAGGTGTGGGACCACCGCCTGCCCGAGGAGCATGCGCTGGTGCGGCAGCTCATCCCGCTCGCGCGCCGCATCGGCGTGCCGTGGGTGGTGACCAACAACGTGCACTACGCCACCCGCCAGGCGCGCAGCACGCACGATGCGCTCACCGCCCTGCGCCACGGCCGCCCGCTCGACGCCATGGGCACGCGCCTGCGTCCCAACGGCGAGTGGTACCTCAAGTCCACCGCCCTGCACCACAAGCGCTGGCTGGGCCACGAGGCCGGCCTGCGCGCCACCCGCGCCATCGCCGAGCGCTGCCAGTTCCGCATCGGGCAGCTCAAGCCGTCGCTGCCGCGCTTTCCACTGCCACCCGGCGTGAGCGAGGACGACTACCTCACGCAGCTCGTCGAGACCGGCGCCACCGAACGCTGGGGCAGCGTGCGCACCCCCGCGCAGCAGAAGCAGCTCCTGCACGAGCTCGAGGTCATCCGCCGCCTCGACATGGCCGGCTACTTCCTGATCGTGTGGGACATCGTCCGCTATTCACGGCGCGAGGGCATCCTCTGTCAGGGCCGCGGCTCCGCCGCCAACTCCGCCGTCTGCTACTGCCTCGGCATCACGGCGGTGGACCCGATCCGCATGGAGCTGCTCTTCGAGCGCTTCCTCAGCGAGGACCGCCGCGAGCCGCCCGACATCGACATCGACTTCGCCCACCGCGACCGCGAGCGCGTGCTGCAGTACGTGTACGAGCGCTACGGGCGTGAGCATGCCGCAATGGTCTGCGAACAGATCACCTACCGCGGCCGCAGCGCGGTGCGCGATGCCGCGCGCATCCTCGGCTTCTCGCTGGAGCAGGGTGATGCGCTGGCCGCCGTGAGCGATCGCTTCAGCGCGCGCAGCACCGCCGCCGCCCTGCGCGCCGGCATCGGGATCGCCAGTGCCGACGACCTGCGCCGCAGCACGTTCGTGGACGCCACACCGAACACCGTCGGCATCACCGGCCCCGTGCACCGCGCCGACAAGCCTGATCACGAGATGCCGCACATCCGCCGCGACATGGCGAAGGTGGCGTTCGCGGTGGACCTGCCGCCCGCCGTGCGCGAGTCCGCCATCCCGATCACCGCGAAACGCCCCGCCATCCGCACCGCGTCGGCCGACGTGGACGACTTCGCCGGCATGGGCGGCGACGGCACCGGCGGCCGCCCCGAACTCCGCAAGCGCTTCGAGCGCGACGAGCGGCTGGCCGCGATCCCCGAGGCGCGCACGCGACGCGTCACCGCCGCCGAACGCGCACGCGTGGATGCCTCCACCCCCCCGGTGATGGTCGAGACGCACACCTCCGCACCACCCCCCGCTGCGGCGCTGAAGACGGCCGCGAAGGAACCACCGAAGGTGCCCACCGACATCCTGCAACGCGCCGGCCTCGATCCCGCCGACCCGCGCGTGCGCGCGCTGGCCGACATCGTGGACGGGCTGCACCAGCTGCCGCGCCATCGCTCGATCCACGTGGGCGGGTTCGTGCTCACCCGCGAGCCGCTGTCCACCGTGGTGCCGATCGAACCTGCATCGATGCCGGGCCGCACCGTGATCCAGTGGGAGCGCGATGATCTCGACATGGCCAGCCTGGTCAAGATCGACCTGCTCGGCCTGGGCATGCTGACGGTGCTGCAGGATTGCCTCGTGTACGTGCGCCGGACACGCGGCGTGACGATCGACCTCGCGCTGCTCGACACCAGCGACCAGGCCGTGTACGACGACCTCTGCGCCGCCGACACCATCGGCGTGTTCCAGGTGGAGAGCCGCGCCCAGATGAACACCCTGCCGCGCCTCAAGCCGCGCTGCTTCTACGACATCGTGGTCGAGGTCGCGCTCATCCGCCCGGGCCCGATCCAGGGCGCGATGGTGCACCCGTACCTGCGCCGCCGCGCGGGCATCGAGGAGGTGGTATACCCGCACCCCTCGCTCGAGCCGATCCTCAAGCGCACGCTCGGTGTGCCGCTCTTCCAGGAGCAGGGCATGCAGGTGGCCATCGCCTGCGCGAACTTCACCGCCGGCGAGGCCGACACGCTGCGCCGCGCGATGGGACACAAGCGCAGCCACGAGAAGATGGAGGCGCTGCGGCAGAAGATGCTGGCCGGCATGCGCGCCAACGGCATCGACGACGACATCGCGAACCGTATCTTCGCGCAGATCAATGCCTTCGCCGATTACGGCTTCCCCGAGAGCCACGCCGCCAGCTTCGCGCTGCTGGTGTACGCCTCCGCGTGGCTGCGCCATTACTACCACGCCGAGTTCCTGGCGGCGATGCTGAACGCGCAGCCGATGGGGTTCTACGCACCGGGCACGCTGATCGAGGACGGCAAGCGGCACGGCGTGGAGGTGCGGCCGGTGGACCTCACCTGCTCGGCGTGGGATGCCACGCTGGAATCACGCGCGCCGCAGTCTGCGGCACCGGCGGTGCGCCTTGGGGTGCGCAGCGTGCGCGGGCTGGGCGCGGCGGCGCGTGGCAAGCTGGAGGCCGCGCTGACCGAGGGTGCCTTCAGTGACGTGGGGGACGTGGTGCGCCGCACGAAGCTCGACCGGCGCGCGTTGCGGTTGCTGGCCGAGTCGGGGGCGTTCGACGGGATGTTCGCCCATGAGCCGCTGGCCACGCGCCGGCGTCGTGCATTGTGGGAGGTGCTGGCGGCGGTGCGTGGTGATGCCGGTCCGCTGGCACCACCGGTCATGCTGCCCGATGCCGCGCTGCCGCACATGTCGATGGCCGACCTCACCGAGGCCGACTATCGCGTGACCGGTGTGTCGCTGAACGGCCACCCCATGCGCCACTTGCGGCCGCTGCTGCAGCCCAACGGCATCCGCACCGCGCGCGACATCCAGCAGAACGGCCGCGACACCGAGCAGGTCGCCATCGCGGGTTTGGTGATCTGTCGCCAGCGCCCCAGCACGGCGAAGGGGTTCGTGTTCCTGTCGCTGGAGGACGAGACCGGGATCGTGAACGTGGTGGTGACCCCGCAGCGCTTCGAGCGGGACGCGCTCAAGATCAGCACCTCGCCACTGCTGCTGGTGCGGGGGACACTGCAGGTGGAGTCGAACGTGGTGACGCTGCGGGGTCGGCTGTTCGTGCCGCTGGACGCGCAGCTGGGGGCGGAGCATGCGCGGAGTCATGACTTTCACTGAGGTGGGGCGCCTCCCCGGGTTGACCACGCGGTATGACTTGGTATGATTGGACCATGCCTCGAAAGGAACCGTACGCCAAGATTGCGATCACCCTGCCTCAGGATGACCTCGCTGCCGCGAACCGTCTGGCCGCAACGCAGGACCGCTCGCGCAGCTGGATCATCGCCGAGGCGGTGCGGCAGTACGTCGCGCAGGCTGCGGCACCGGCCCTCGACCCGTCCCGCGCGGAACAGCTCCGCCGCGACCTCACGCTCACGCCCTTGCAGCGCGTCGCCGCGGGAGAGGAGGCGTTGCGCGTGATCCCGGACGGAGGCGCACAGGAGCCCAGGACGTTTCCGTCGTACGATGCATTTCAGGCGTGGCTGCGCACGCGTGACCGCGCGACATGACTCCCCTGCAGACCGGCGTCGCGCGTGTCTGTGACCTGCTCAACCGTGAGGGCGCACGCTACATCGTGGTGGGTGCGACGGCCATGCAGCCGGTTCACGTCGGGCGCGCTGGCATCCCGGAACGGAATTCGGAGTTTCGGGTTGTGTTCGCCCGCATCCGCAAGCTACCTTTACACCAATCTTGCACTGGAGAAGCGGTGGAAAAAGAGCCTCGGAAGGCACCTCGATTCTCGATCACAAGGCTGGCGGAGTACATGACCGCGAGTGCTAGCCGTCGACGCGCCTTGATTCAAGAGCAGATCAACCCATCTACGTTCAAGGTCGTCACTTACGACGCTGCGCGCCGCGCAGTGGCTCGTGCAGTTCAGAATGGTGCTGCCTCTCCGGAAGAATTGCGCGCTGCGGCACTGACGCTTCGCGAGAAGTCTGCGGCAGTTTCGGACACGGAGCCGCACCAGGCTGAGTGCCTCAAGTACTCAGCCTTGGCGCTTGAGAGCTTCGCCACTCACGCTCACCTGCTTTGCGGGGACAAAGCAATCGCCGTAAGCACGGTCGGCAAACCAGCGTCAATTGCGCTTGGCGAGCTGCGTGTTTCAGTCGCACCCGACGTCACTTTTCTCGAAAGGGGAACCGAGCGACGCGTGGGTGGAATCCGGCTGAATGTTTCACGCAGTGCACTGCTACGCGCGGACGGCCTTCAGTACGTCGCGACTGCCGTCGCACTGCTTCTTGAGTCCCAAGGCGAATCACCGGTGCGACGGCTGTGTCTGGCTGCGGATATGTTTGATGGCACGGTCGTTGACGCACCACGAGCAATGAAGACTCGCAAGAAGGATTTGTCTGACGCCGCCGCGGAAATCGTTTCGCGTTGGCCGGATTTGTACAACGAAGCACATGCACGGTGGCTCCTAAGAGGCTCAAGGAAGTAAGGGTAGCTGCGCGTAGTGAGACGTCTCTGGCTGATCTAGGTACGTGTTCCCAATAGTCGCTGAATGGCAGAGACGCTTCCTACTCACTTTCTCGATCTTGTCGCCAACGCGCTTCTTCATTCATTTTGGCGAAAGGCAGCGCTTCGCGCGTTCTTAAGGCGGATGAACTTGAAGGACGCGTTTTTGTCCACTTGGCATGAAAGTGAGACAAAGCGTGATTTCATCTATCGGATGTTCCCGTTCCTAGAGCGGTCGGAGGCAGGCCGCCGAGCCTTGCAGCGCATTGCAAACGAGCTTGCGGCACAAACTTCCTTCCCCGACCTGGAGGGATGGGAAGATTCTGCAGAGAAGAAGAAACGAGGAGTCGAGGCTGTGAGGGCTCTTAAGTCGTACTTGTCTCTGCAGCGCGAGAACACCCTCAACGAAAAGGAACAAGCTGCCGCGCGTCAACGCGCGCAGCAGATGCGCGACGAGCGAATTCGGCGGACATCCAACCTAGACGCTCTACGCGCGCGACTCGATGCGCTTGCCTCACGAGTTGGCACATCAGAGGCCGGCTACGAGTTTCAAGATTGGTTCTACGATTTGGTCGACCATTTCGAGGTCATTTGTCGTCGGCCGTACAGCACTGCCGGCCGTCAGATCGATGGCTCGGTGACAGTCGAGGGTACCACCTACCTCGTGGAGCTCAAGTTTACATCGGCTCAAGCAGGAGCTCCGGATGTAGACATATTCTACAAGAAGGTTTCGGACAAAGCCGACAACACGATGGGCCTCATGGTATCGCTGTCTGGCTATTCCTCGGTTGCAATCGACGGTGCTTCCGTAGCAAGATCACCGCTGCTCCTTCTCGACTTTTCCCATCTCTATTTGCTTCTTTCCGGAACTACAACATTGAGTGAGCTGATTGCTCGCGTGCGGCGCCATTCTTCCCAGACCAGCAGAGCATTTCTTCCCGTCGTTGAGATGTAACACGCGTGATGTGACCGAAACTGGAGATTGCAGCGCAGAACAGCCCCATTCGGTTGAGAAAGAGATTTTACTTCGCGGTACTGCGCAGTAAATTCTAGCGGACGGCGACTAGCAGTTGTTCGCTCACTTAGCAAGCAGAGTTCATGGCATACACAAAGAGCTTCGTCTGTTTGGCAAACTCGCGAAAGTATTCGGGCCGATGCATCGCTGGTATTGAGATGACCGGGAACGCCTTCGGCAAATGGGTGCGCCCCGTAAGCTCGCGTGGTACTGAGGAGCTATCAATCGACGAGCGACGCTACGAAGACGGCCAGGACGTGAAGTTGCTTGACCTCGTGGAGGTTGCGTTCAAGGAGCCCCGACCGCACGCATGTCAAGTTGAGAATCATCTGATTGATGACGAGCATTCGTGGATTCGTCGCGGCACAATTGCCGCCTCTACGCTATTGCCCGCCGCCATCGCGAGCGGACCGCTCTGGGTGGATGGGTTCAGCAGTTACGGCGGGGAGAACGACCGCATTCCGCAAGCCGATGCCGATCAGCTACCTTCCTCGTTGATTCTTGTCGTCACGGAGGCAGCAACATTCGAGGTCGGTTCAGGGTTCAAGAAGCGTCAGGTTCGAATCCGCTTCCGGCTGGGAAACCGGCGGTACTTGCTGTCAGTTACGGACCCCAAGGTTGAGACTGACTATCTCGGCAAGCCGGACGGCGAATATTCTTTCGAGACACGCGCCCTCGTCTGCGTGTCTCTCGGCGAACCTTTCGATGGCTATCGGTATAAGCTTGTCGCAGGATTCGTTCCGATTTGACGAGCACTCTCAGTTTCGATTCACCGTGGTTCCATGTCGCCGAAACAGGGAGGACGCGTGAAGCATACGCGAGGCAAGTGCATCTACAGCATCGGGCATTCTCTACATCGGATTGAGCACTTCACTGCTCTGCTGCACCGACACAGCGTGGACGTCGTCTTGGATGTCAGGTCGTCACCATACAGCCGGAGAGCACCGCAATTCAATCGCCAGTCGCTGCAACAGTCGCTAGCCGCAGCAGGCATCAAATACTCTTTCGGCGGGCTATCACTCGGGGGGCGACCGAGCGACCGAGCTGTTTATGTCGGAAATCAGGTGGACTACGAGCTAGTAGCGCAGACAGTATCGTTCATCAACGGCGTTCGGAGAGTCGGACGCGCGGCGCGTCACGCGTCAATAGCTTTGCTCTGCGCTGAATCGGACCCCCTTGAGTGCCATCGCTTTCTTCTTATCGGCCGTGCCCTCCACGTCATGGGGTTTGACGTTCAGCACATTCTTGCAAACGGAAATCTGGAATCTCACTCTGCGGGCGAGCAGCGCTTACTCGCTGCTGCGGGACTCGAGCAGATCGATGTTTTCAGTTCGGTCGACGACTCGTTCAAGCTCGCGTACAAAAGGCAAGCTCAGCGTTTTGCCTTCGCCGGACCAATGCCAGAACTCAGCGGAGACCGAGAGTTTGCATGAGCATTCTATTCACTGTTGGCTTTACTCAGAAAAGTGCTGAACGCTTCTTCGATCTGCTCACAGTAGCTGGCGTGCGAAAAGTCATCGATACTCGGCTCAACAATCGATCACAGCTCGCCGGGTTCACAAAAGCGGACGATCTTCCCTTCTTTCTTCGAAAGATCGGAGGAATCGACTATCGTCATGCGCCCGAGATGGCCCCGACCCAGGAGATGCTTGATCGTTACAAGAAGCTGAAAGGTTCGTGGGCCGAATATGAGATCGAATTCAATCAATTGCTTACGTTGCGTAAACTAGAAAAGTTGCTATCGCTTTCGGAGCTCGAGCACGCATGCCTACTTTGTAGTGAACATGAGCCGGATAAATGCCATCGACGGCTTGTGGCTGAGTATATCCAAGCGCGTCACTCGAATTTTGAACTCGTACACCTCGTGTAAAATGAGCGCGCTGGTGGCGCCGACCATGGTCCGCGTGGGACTTGAATCATTGCCGAGAGTCTGCATGTGCGAGTCTGAGCGCCTCCAACTTCTGTGATCAGGAGCGGTTGCACGCGGGTACGCTCCTGACGATGCTGGTGGTCGGTGCGACTGCCATGCAACTATGGGGCACGTCTCGCTCGACGCGCGATATCCACATCCTGATCGAGCCAACACCCGACAATGCCGAACGCGTGCTGCGGGCACTCGCGGCGCTGCCATTCGGCGTCGCGGCGGAGTTGCTGCCGGCCGACCTGCTGGCGCGCCACGTCACGATGATCGGCGACATGCCGAACGTCGATGTGCTGACAAGCGCGTGGAACCTCCAATGGGAGGATGCAGCGCAGGGATTCGCAGTCTTCGAGCTCGAAGGTGTGTCAGTTCCGACGGTGTCGTTGGCGAACCTCATCGCATCGAAGCAGACCGGACGGCCGCAGGATGTCGCGGACATTCAGGTGCTCACTGCGCTGCAGCGCTTGCGAGAGACGCAGTAGATCGCAGTGATGTCGGATCGCAGGCGGGCACCAGCCCAACGCCACCGGGTACACTTCGGCAACGCCTATCCCAGCGAGACCATGCGCCGCACCCTGCTGATCGCCGCCATTTCCCTCGCCGCCTGCCGCCCCCCCGTCGCCCTGCCGACGCCCACACCGGGCAACGACACCACCCTCCAGGACGAGCTCTTCGCCACTGACCGCGCCTACGCCCGCGCCGTCGCCGACAGCGGCCACGCCGCCTGGGTCGCCCGCTTCGCCCCCGACATCGCCAAGCCGGGCAACGGCGGCCTGCTGCTCCTGCGCGGCATCGACCCGGTGGCCGGCAACGACAAGGGGATGTTCGCCGACGCCAGCAAGCTGCTCACCTGGGAGCCCACTGACGCCGTCGCCTACGCCGACCGCCGCACCGGCGTCACCGTCGGACGCAGCGCCTGGGTGCGACGGACCGCACGCACCGACACCCTCTCCCGCGGTCGCTACCTGACGCTCTGGCGCCGCCAGGCCGACGGCACCTGGAAGATCCTGCTCGACACCGGCTGGTCGGAGCCCTGACACCCGCCAGATTACCGGGATGCTGCGCGACCTCCTGCCCCCGGCCCTCCGCGACCGCTACGACGCGAACCGCTCCACGAAGCACCTCATCGATGGCGTGCCGGCCTGGTTCCTCAACGAGCGACCCGACATCGACGACGCCCACCTCGTCAGCCGGTTCACCGAGGCCCTCGCGCTGATCGGCACCCACATGCCGCACAACCTGCGGCGCCTGCGCACCGACGTGAGCTGCATCTGGGTCAAGCGCTGGCCCAACCGCGGCATCTTCTTCCACGACACCCGCATCATGGTGATCGACACCACCTTCGTCGTGAACCCCACCTTCACCCTGGCCCAGGTCGCCGCCACCATCCTGCACGAGGGCGTGCACGCGCGGGTCACCGCCATGCGCGTGGACCGGCGCCACACCAACATCGCCGACGAGGAGCGCATGTGCCGCCGGGCCGAGATCACGTTCGGCCGCCTCGCCCCCGGCGGCGCCCCGGTCGTCGCACGGGCGATGGAGATCCTCGGCCTCAGCGACGCCGAGGTGGCACCGGGCATCGACCTCGGCGTCGCCGAGACGAAGCTGCGTGAACTCCGGCGCACCGAGGGATGACGGGTCCCTGCCGCACGGTGCAGCGCTGATGCCCAGCGTCGCCTTCCTCACGCTCGAGCAGGTCGGGGACTTCGTCATCGACGACGCCCTCGCGATCGCCGAACTGCGCGCCCGCGGCTGGCATGCCGAGGAGGTGCCCTGGTCGGTCCCCACCGACTGGGCACGCTATGACCTGGTCGTGATCCGTACCACCTGGGACTACCACGACCGCCCCGCCGAGTTCATGGCCGTGCTGGAGACCATCGAGGCCAGCGGCGCGACACTGCTCAACCCACGCAGCGTGGTGGCGTGGAACATCGACAAGCAGTACATGCGCATGCTCGAGGAGCGCGGCGTGCCGGTGGTGCCGTCGGTGTGGGGCCACGGCGGGTCGGCGGCGGCGTTCGCGGGGCTGTTCACGGCGCTCCAGGACACCGAGATCGTGATCAAGCCGACCATCAGCGGCGGCGCGCGTGACACCTTCCGCCTGCATGCCCCGTTGGTTGACACGATGCTGCAACGCCTGGTGGACACCTTCCGGGATCGCGACTGGTTCGCGCAGCCGTTCCTGCGCAGCGTCGTCACCGAGGGCGAGTACTCGCTCTTCTACTTCGACGGGGTCCTCAGCCACGCCATCCAGAAGGTGCCGAAGCGCGGCGACTTCCGGGTGCAGGAGGAGCATGGCGGCGAGATCATCGCGATCCCCGTCACCGCCGAGCTGCGGCGCGCGGCCGAGCCGGTGCTGGCCGCCATTGCGCCGGTGCCGCTGCAGGTGCGCATCGACCTCATTCGCATGGACAACGGGTCGCTCGCGCTGATGGAGGTGGAGCTGATCGAGCCGTCGCTCTACCTCCGCATGCATCCAGGCGCACCGGCGGCGTTCGCCAACGCGCTCGACGCAGCACTCGCGCGCCGGGGATGACCGCGTCACGCCGCGTGTTCCTGCTCGGCGCCACAGGGACCATCGGACGGGCGACCCTGCGCGCCCTGCTCGACCGCGGACATGACGTGACCTGCTTCGTGCGGCACGCAGGCGACGGCGAGGCACGGGCAGCGGCATTGCGTGGCGCCACCGTGCGCACCGGCGACGTCACCGATCCGGCCTCACTGCGGCGTGACGGCTTCCGCGGCGAGCACTTCGATGCCGTCGTCTCGTGCATGGCGTCGCGCACCGGCGCGCCGAAGGACGCCTGGGCCATCGACCATCGCGCGCACGCACACGCCCTCACCGCCGCGAAGGCCGCCGACGTGACGCAGTTCGTGCTGCTGTCGGCCATCTGCGTCCAGAAGCCCATGCTCGCATTCCAGCACGCGAAGCTGGCGTTCGAGACGGAGCTCATGGCCTCGGGCCTGAAGTACTCGATCGTTCGCGCGACGGCGTACTTCAAGTCGCTCTCCGGGCAGCTCGAGCGCGTGCGCCGCGGCAAGCCGTACCTCATGTTCGGCGACGGCCGGCTGACGTCATGCAAGCCGATCAGCGACGCCGACCTCGCGGCCTACCTCGCCGACTGCATCGACGACACGACGCGCCACGACCGCATCCTCCCCATCGGCGGCCCGGGGCCGGCCATCACGCCACTGGAGCAGGGCGAGACACTGTTCGCGCTCACCGGTCGCGCACCGAAGTACACGCGCGTGCCGGTGGCGATGCTCGATGTGATCATCGGTGTGCTCTCCGCGCTCGGCCGCGTGATCCCGCCACTGGCCGACAAGGCGGAGTTCGCGCGGATCGGGCGGTACTACGCCACCGAGTCGATGCTGGTCCTGAATCCCGTCACCGGGCACTACGACGCTGACGCGACACCAGAGACCGGCTCGGACACGCTCGCCGCGTACTGCGAGGCGCTCGTGCGCACCGGGGCGGGCGTCGATCGCGGCGATCACGCCGTGTTCTAGCCGGGCCTCTCCGGGGCGACGGGCCGGCGCGTTCATGCGGGCTGATTGCCACGGCAGGGATTCGGGGCTTCCGTATCCGGATGACCTCGTCGCTGCCCGCCGCGCTCACCTCCCGCTACGCCATCGAGCGCGAGCTCGGGCGCGGCGGCATGGGTGCGGTGTACCTGGCCCGCGACCGCACGCTGGATCGCGACGTGGCGCTGAAGGTCCTGCCACCGGAGGTTGCCTCCAGTGCCAGCCTGCGCGAGCGATTCCTGCGCGAGACCAGGGTCGCCGCCTCGTTCTCACACCCGAACATCGTCCCGGTCTACGCCGTCGAGCAGCATGACGACGTGCTGGCGTACGCCATGGGCTTCATCGACGGGGAGTCGCTCGGCGCACGCGTGGCTCGCATGGGGCCGCTCCCGATCCGCGACGTCGTGTCGCTGTTGCAGGACGTCTGCTATGCGCTGGCCTACGCGCATGGGCGCGGCATCGTGCATCGGGACCTGAAGCCGGACAACATCATGATCGAGCGCGCCACCGGCCGCGCGCTCCTGATGGACTTCGGCGTGGCGCGCACCATCACCAGCACCCCCGCGCACGGCAGCACCGCCCTCACGCGGGTCGGCGAGATCGTCGGCACCCCCGAGTACATGTCGCCCGAGCAGGCGTCGGGGGACACGGTGGATGGGCGGTCCGATCTCTATGCGCTGGGCCTCGTCGCGTACTTCGCGCTCAGCGGACAGCCCGCCTTCACCGGCGTGAGCACGCAGCAGGTGATCGTGAAGCAGCTCACGGAGGCACCGCCCCCGATCAGCCAGGTGCGCGCCGACACACCGCCGCCGCTGGCCGCGCTGATCGAGCAGTGTCTCTGCAAGGAACCCGGAGACCGCTTCGCCACCGCTGGCGCGGTGCTCGAGGCGCTGGATCGCGCGCAGGTGATGGGCCCGCAGATTCCACTTCCGGTCCGCCTCTTCGTGCAGGACGTGCAGATGGTGGCGCTGATCGTGTTCTTCGCCATGCTGCTCATCATCACGCAGGCCTCCGCCGCCCTCGATGACGCACTGCGTGACGGGTTCATAAAGAATGGGGACCGGTTCATCCCGCTCGTCATCCTGTTCGCGATCATCGTGGCACGCTCACTCCACGTGATCAGCGAGGGGCGGCGACTGAAGCTGGCCGGGTTCGAGGCGGAGGACGTGCGCAAGGCGGTGCGCGCCATGCACGCCGAGCGCGACGAAGTGCGCCAGCAGAACGCCGCGAACCCGGTGATCCGCGCGCGGCGTCGGCGCACCGTGCAGCGGGCCATCGGCATGCTGGCGGCGGGCGTGCTGCTGCTGGCCCTGGCGTGGTCCTCACGGCGGCAACTCGGGCCCACGAGCTTCTACACGCCCCCGCACGGGCTGCTGGAACTCTTCGCCGGCCTCGCACTCCTCGGGGCCGCGTTCGTGTCCCTGATGCTCAATCCGATGAGCGTTCCGTTGGCCGAACGCCTGCAGCGCGTCCTGTGGCTCGGCATACCGGGCCGTGTCCTGCTGCGGGTGTCGATGGGAAGGTCCGAGCCACTGGCACCCGCCTCATCGGGCGCACGCGGAACACCAGCGCCCGTGGCGCCGGTGAGCAACGCGCCGCTTCCCGTCGCGCGTCTCGACGCACTCGAGAAGCGCGTGGCGGCGCTGGAGTCGCGAAACCGCTGAGCGGAACCGGTGCCGGGCGACAGCAGACGTCGCTTCGCACGCGCGGGCCGGAGCGCAGGGAGCGGACGGTGTTCTGATGCCTGCCACGTTCGCACGGGTGGCTTGCCATCTTTCTGTATTTCTGTAATTTTTCTTTATCACAGAAAGGGAGACACGGTGGCGGTCAACATCAAGAACGACCGCGTGGAGCGCCTGCTCGAGCAGGTCGCCGCCATGACCGGCGAGACCAAGACCGAGGCCATCCGTCGCGCCCTCGAGGAGCGTCGGGACCGCCTCATGCGCGAAGGCGCCGACGTCACGCCAGCCGATCGCCTGCGCCGGCTGCTCGTGCGCGAAGTCTGGCCCGGCATTCCCTACGAGATACGCGGGACGTCCCACACGAAGGCCGACGACGAACGGATCCTCGGCTACGGCCCTGACGGCGCATGATCCTCGACAGTTCCGCCCTCGTCGCGATCGTGCTGCAGGAGCCGACCGCCGACGACCTGCTGCATCGGATGCGCGACGCCTCGCACCTCGCCATCGGCGCCGCGACGCTGCTCGAAGCCGGCATCGTCCTGTCTGCACGCCTCGACCGCGACACACGCGGCCTGCTCGCCCGCGTGCTGCAGGAGAGCGGTATCGACGTACTGCCGGTGACGGATGCGCATTTCGGCGTCGCGATGGAAGCCTGGCTGCGCTACGGGAAGGGGCGCCATCCCGCAGCGCTCAACTTCGGCGACTGTCTCTCGTACGCGATGTCAGTGGTGGCAGGCGAGCCGCTGCTGTGCGTTGGTGACGACTTCCCGCAGACCGACTGCGTGCTCGCCTGAGCACTCCGCCGAGCGGTCAGCGCCGCGGATCCAGAATCGCCTGCGCCCGGTCCGCGAGATCCAGCCAGTGCGCCCGCTGCGCCCCTGACGCCGTCGTGGCCTTCACCCGAGCTGCACCGGCCACCGCCCGGACCTGCGCGCGCGCCGACGCCGAGATGTCACTGCGCCGCACATTCACCTGCGGCACACCGAAGAAGCCCCCGCCACCGCCCTGCCCCGGCGCGGCCACCGGCGGTGCCGGCGGATCGATCAGCGCCTGCAGCCGCTCCAGGTACACGCGATGCAGCAGCCGACGGTTCGCATCCGGCGCGCTGCCACCGACGACGGCACTCGTGAGCTCGTCGAGGTAGCCCGTCACGTCATAGCCCACGCCCGGCTCCAGCGCCGCACCCTGCGCCATGCGGTCGAGGCGCGCCGGCTGCGTGAGTGCCGTCAGCACCGCCGCCTGTCGCGTGGCCAGCGCCCCCATCCCTGACGCGGTCGGCCCGATTCGGCTGATCACGTCCGCCGGCACCAGCCACGCCGGCGTGTCGAACGCCTGTGCCACCAGGAACCGCAGCGCCGCACGCTGGCGCGCCACCGGCAACACCTGCCACACCGGGCCCGCCTGGTCCGACACCTTCTGGTCGATGCGCATGCCGCCCACCACGTTCGTCACATGCCCCATGTACGTGGACCACATCCCCAGCACCTCGCCGTGGATCTCGGCCAGGTCGCTGTAGTCCTCACCCGGCCGTGAGGTCCACGCCACGACCTGCGGCACGACCTTCTTCAGGTTCGCCAGCGCATACGTCGTCGCGGTGACGGGATCGTCGCCCAGGTCCTCCGTCTGCGCGCGCGGATCGACGCCCACCAGCTGCTGCGGCAGGTATCGGTACGCGAACATGCCCGTGGAGTTGCGGAGCATCCGCTCGAGGATCGGGCGCTCCGCCGCCGGCGTCGCCGCATCGGGGAGCACTCGGTACCCCCACTCGATCACGAAATCGTCGAAGGGACCGAGGCGGCGGATGAAGTCCTTCGGCGCCAGCCCGTCACCGGGCTGCGCGACGTAGTTCTGCCGCGCATAGTCCATGATCGTCCCCGACACGCCGTACTTCGACGTGAAGCTGCGCGACCGCAGCGAGTCGGTGGGAAACGACGCCGAGGCGATCATGTTGTGAGGCAGGCCGAGCGCGTGTCCCACCTCGTGCGTGATCACCTGCGTCATCGTCTCGCCCATCACCGCTTCCGGGATCTCGAGCGTGCGCGCCGCCGGGTTGGCGGCGCCGGTCTCGATCATCAACCGGTTGCGGTACGAGCGCATGTGGTTGTGGTACCAGGTGATGTCACTCTCGATGATCTCGCCGGTGCGCGGATCCGACGTACTCGGCCCCACCGCATTGCGCACCGTGGACGCGGCCCAGCGCACCACGGAGTAGCGGATGTCCTCGGGATCCCAGTCGGGATCCTGCGCCTTCGTCGGCGCATCCTTGGCCTGCACCGCGTTCCGGAAGCCCGCCCGCTCGAACACCGTCGCCCACGCGTTCACGCCGGCGCGCACATATGGGCGCCACTTCGCCGGCGTGGCCGGGTCGAGGTAGTACACGATGGGCTGCACGGGCTCCACCAGCTCGCCGCGCGCATATGCCGCCGGGTCCTTCGGCTCCAGGCGCCAGCGACGGATGAACGTCTCGGTCGCCGCCTTCTGCACGTCGAGGCCGTAGTTGATGCGGTTCACGGCGAAGAACCCCACGCGGGCATCGGCGATGCGCGGGCGCATCGGCACCTTCGGCAGCAGCACCAGCGACTGGCGCATGGCCAGCGTGATCGTGGCCGCGTCGGCATCCGACGGCGGGGCGCCCGCGTCGAACGTCTGCGTGTGCGACACCTCGACGTTCATCGGGAAGCTCCTGATCCCGTCCAGCGACGAGCGGGCGGCATCGAAGCGCCGCACCTGGTACGTGCGTCGCTGCGCCGCCGACAGCCCCGAGAGCGCCGGCACGTCGCTGGAGAAGAACTCCGTCACGTCCACCACGTACGACGCGCTGTCACGCCCGAACGCCTGGATCGGGAACGCCGCCAGCACGGGCCCGATGTTGTTCACCCGCACCGAGATCGCGATCGCCAGCGAGTCATCGGCGTAGGCATTGGTGCCGAGGGTGCGCAGCACGATCCGGTCACCACTCTTCTCGAACCGCACCAGCCGGTCGTTGAGGCTGGTGCCGGCCGAAATGAACCCGTCGACGCCCGTCGGCACACCGGCGATGCGACTCACCAGGAGCTGATCGCGGCCAAGCAGCGAGTCCGGCACCTCGAAGAACCACTTCTCGTCCACCTTGTGCACCGTGATCATGCCAGCGTCACTGACGGCGCGCGCCGTGATGACCTGTGCGTACGGACGCGGTCCGCGGCGCGTCGCGGCAGGCGCAGCGGCGTCGGCACCAGCGGCCGGCGGTACCGTGGGCGGTGCGCCGGCAGGCCGCTGCTGCGCCGCAAGCCCTGGCGCGACGGTGAACAGGAGTGCGAACGGTCGGAATCGCATGGCGGACGTCGTGAAGGGTGGACCGCAACGGGCGCCCGACACCAGCGGACGCAGGCGCACAGGCACTGCACACTCGAACGGGCGGGGGCCGGCGAACGCTGGACCGCCGCAGACGCGCGGTCTGCGCCCGGGATACTATACGGCATGCGCCAGCCACTTCCTCCCCGAGCACGCGTCGTGCACGTCCTCGCCGCGATCGCGCTCGTCACCGGCAGCTCCGCGTGCACCCGGCAAGAACCGCGGATCGCCCGCGCGGAGCTCATCCTCCACAATGCACGCGTCTACACGCAGAACTGGGACGCACCGTCGCCAGACGGCAGGCCCGGTGCCGACGCGCCGTTCGACAGCGCCACGGGATGGCACCCGGACGCATCCGCCATCGCCATCGCCGGCGGCCAGCTGCTGGTCGTGGGCTCCGACACCGCCGCGTTCGAGTCCCGGGGCCCTGACACCCGCGTGATCGACATGCAGGGCGCCGTCATCCTGCCCGGCTTCGTCGATGCGCACACACACGTGGCCGAGATGGGCCAGGCGCTCGATCGTGTGAACCTGACAGGCATCACGACCGAGGCGGAGGCGGTGGCGAAGATCGAGGCGCGGGCGGCCACCACGCCGAAGGGGGAGTGGATCATCGGCTACGGCTGGGACGAGGGGGCGTGGGCCAACCACTACCCCGACCGGCGCCTCATCTCGCAGCGCGTGCCCGATCACCCGGTGCTGCTGCGCGGCCTGCACGGCTTCGCCGCGTGGGCCAACGACCTCGCCCTGCGGCAGGCCGGCATCACCCGTGACACGAAGGCACCCGTCGGTGGCGAGATCCGCCGCGATGCCCGCGGTGAACCCACCGGCCTGCTGCTGAATCGCGCCGTGCCACTGCTCGACGACGCCGTGCCGCAGCCCACACCGGCGCAGCGTGATGCGCAGGTGCTGCGCGCGCTCCACGTCATGGCCAACGCGGGCTTCACCGGCATCCACGAGGCTGGTGTCGCGCCGGACGTGATGGCCTCGTTCGAACGTCTCGCCAGTCGTGATTCACTCCCGCTGCGTGTCCATGCCATGCTCAGCGGCCGTGACTCGGCACTGATCCGGGCGTGGATCCGGCGTGGCCCGTACACCTCGCCGGACCGGATGCTCAGCGTCCGGGCGGTCAAGGCGTACTACGACGGCGCACTGGGCTCGCGCGGCGCACAGCTGCTCGCCGACTACAGCGACCAACCCGGCCACCGCGGCATCGCCGGCAGTGCCTATGGCTTCGACCACCGGGTGGTGGGCGATGCGATGGCGGCAGGGTTCCAGGTCGGGATCCACGCCATCGGTGACGCCGGCAACCGCGCGTCGCTCGACTTCATCGACTCGGTCATGCGCGCCACCCCCGGCAAGCGCGACCGTCGCCACCGCATCGAGCACGCCCAGGTGGTCTCACCGCAGGACCTTCCCCGCTTCCGCGCCCTCGGCATCATCGCCTCGATGCAGCCGCCGCACGCCGTGGAGGACAAGGGATGGGCCGAATCCCGCCTCGGTGCGCAGCGGATCCGTGGCGCCTACGCCTGGCGCTCGCTCCGCCAGGCCGGCGCGTCAGTGGCATTCTCGTCCGACCTCCCCGGCTCCGACTTCAACCTGTTCTACGGGCTCCACTCCGCCATCACGCGGCAGGACACCACCGGGGCCCCGGCCGGTGGCTGGTATCCGGGCGAGCGCATGACGGCCGAGGAGGCGGTGCGAGGCTATACGCGGTGGAATGCCTACGCCGGCTTCGATGAAACGGAGGCCGGCATGCTGATGGCCGGGTTCCGCGCCGACCTGACGGTGATCGACGTCGACCCGTTCCGGATGGCGTCGCCGCGCGACCTCCTGACGGGGAAGGTGTTGATGACGGGGTCGCGCGGACGGATCACGGCGGGGCGGCCACCGGCCCCGTAGGTTCGGCTCACGTCAGATTTCGCCCACCGCCTCCACGAACACCGGCCCGAGCTCGAGCACCAGCGCCGACACCGCGCCCGCCGGCTGCCACGTGATCGACTCCGTGACGATCTCCGGTCGATCCGAGGCCGGAGTCCACCGCTCCACCACGCGCGCGTCGAGATCGACGATCCAGTACTCGACGCCGTACCGCTGGTACCGCCCGCGCTTCACGACGCGGTCGAAGCGCGCCGTGCTCGGTGACAGCACCTCGACGAACAACAGCGGAAACCCGATCTCGGCTGCGTCGCGAGGTGACCGTCCCTCAACGAGCGGCAAGATGAAGACATCCGGCTGGACGAGTGTGAAGGCGTCCAGTTCAATGTCCCCCGGTGCCATGAAGACGGCACCGATGCGCTGTGCACGAACGAAGAGGTCGAGTGCGCGCCACAACGCGCCGACCATCGCCTGATGCGCCAGTCGCGGCCCCGGACTCGCCAGCAGCTCGCCATCCACACACTCGAACCGCTTCCCCGGTTCGTCCGGAAGCGCACGCACGTCGTCCGCCGTCCAGCGGCGCGGGGTGACTGCAGGCATGGCCATGCGATGCTCGGCGAGCGATGACAGGGGCAAGCTCACATGGGCGACGATAGCACCGCCGCGCCCCCAGACCGTCACCGAATTCACGCAGCAGTGCGCGCAGTGTTGCCGACACTCACGAACGCCGTCGCCACCACCCACGCCATCCCGGAAGCCCAGCGCCCCAGCTAGCTTCCCTCGGCTGCAGTCCAACCGTCCTGGACAGCACTCCGCCTTCCGCCCCATGCTGTCCGCTCTCCTCGCTATCACCCTCGCCGGCACACTCGGCCTCCCGGCCGACACCCTGCCCGCTGCCCCTCCGACGCCCGCTGACGCCGTCTATTCCGGGCGCGCCGGCCAGCTCGAGGTGAAGGCCCCGCGCGTGGACAGCAGCACCATCATCGTCGACGCCCAGTTCGATGAGGCCGACTGGAGCCGCAGCGCGCTGCTCACCGGCTTCACCACGTACAGCCCCGTGGACGGCCGGCCGGCGCAGGACTCGACGCAGGTCCGGCTGCTCCACACATCCAACGCGATCTACCTCGCCATCCGCGCCTGGGCCCCCGCCGGCACCGTCCGCGCGACGCTCGCCGAGCGCGATCGCATCAACAACGACGACTGGGTTGCGGTCCACTTCGACACCTTCAACGACCGGCGGCGTGCCTTCGTCTTCGCGGTGAACCCGCTCGGCGTGCAGGCCGACGGCATGCGCAGCGAGCAGTCGGCCGGCCCCGGTGTCTCACGCGCCTCGCTCACCGCCGCCGACCTCACGCAGGACTTCGTCTGGCAGTCCAAGGGACGCGTGCTGGAGGATGGCTACCAGATCGAGGTGCGCATCCCGTTCAAGTCGATGCGCTTCCAGATGGGCGGCGCACAGGACTGGGGCCTGCAGGTGGTGCGGCAGACGCAGCGCAACGGGTTCCAGGTCACCTGGGCACCGACCTCGCGCGGGCGGCAGTCGTTCGGCGTGCAGGCGGGCTACCTGCGCGGCATGCGCGACATGCGGCGCGGGCTGGTGCTCGATGCCACGCCCGTCGTCACGTCACGCACCAGCGGGGCCCCCGATTCCACTGGCAGCACCGCCGCCTGGCGCTACGACACGCGGCACCAGGCCGGGGCCGACGTGCGCTGGGGCGTGACCAGCAACTTCACGCTCAACGGCACCGTCAACCCCGACTTCTCGCAGGTCGAGACCGACGTCGGCCAGATCCCCGGCGACCCGCGCTTCGCACTCTTTTTCCCCGAGCTGCGTCCCTTCTTCGTCGAGGGCAGCGAACAGTTCGATGCCCCGAACCGCCTCGTCTACACGCGCCAGATCGTGAAGCCGGTGGTGGCGGCCAAGCTCACCGGCAAGATCCCGCACACCGACATCGGGCTGCTGTCCGCCGTCGATGCGCAGGAGTACAGCACCGACGGCGCGACGAATCCCATCTTCAACATCCTGCGCGTCCGTCGTGACATCGGCGATGAAAGCACGGCCGGCCTGCTGCTCACCGACCGCACCGAGGGCGCGCAGTACAATCGCGTCGGCGGCGTGGACGCGCGCATCCAGTTCCGCCGCGTCTACAGCATCGAGGCACGACTCCACGGCAGCCAGACCCGCGACACCGTGAGCACGCTGCGTGGCAGCATGTGGGAGGCGAACGCCGGCCGTTCTGGCCGCTCGTACGGCTTCCGCTACGGGCTGCAGGGCATCTCTCCCGACTTCCAGACGCGCGTCGGGTTCGTCCCCCGCACCGACTTCGTGCGCGGCCAGGTCAACCAGCGCTGGACCCGCTTCGGGCGGCGCGGCGGCTGGTGGGACCAGCAGCAGAACTTCCTGACCGCCACCACGCTCTGGACCTGGGACGGCTTCCGCGACGCGCAGGTGCCGCTGGAAAACATCGTCTCGATCGACAACACCATCACCATCCGTGGCGGCTGGAAGATCGGCGTCAGGCCGGAGCTGCAGTCCATCGCCTTCGACCCGCGCCGCTACGACGACCTGCGCGTGGTGCAGGGTGGCGACACCGTCACGTTCACTCCCGGGGAACGGCACGCCATCGGCACCGTCGAGCTGGCGCTCACCACGCCGCAGTGGCGGTACCTCGGTGCCACCCTGCTGTACACCGGGGGACGCGACCCGGAGTTCTTCGAGACCGCCACGGTGGACCGTCGCAGCCTCGACCTCGCGATGGACATCCGCCCCAGCCGGCAGGTGCGCGTCGGCATGCTGCTGCGGTACCAGCGGTATGAGCGCGTTCGCGACGGGACGCGGTTCAGCGAGCAGGTCGTGCCGCGGCTCCGGCTCGAGTACCAGTTCACGCGCTCGCTCTTCCTCCGCTTCGTCGGGCAGCTCGAGTCGCGGCGGCGCGACGCGCTGCGGGCCCCCGCCAGCGAGGCCCCGCTCCTCCAACAGGACTCGCTCGGCACCTGGCAGCCCATCGCCGCGCAGCAGAGCCTCCTCGCGCGGGCCGACTGGCTGGTGCAGTACCTGCCGTCGCCGGGCACGGTGGTGTTCTTCGGCTACGGCAACTCGCTCGATGCGAGCCTCAGCAACCGCCCCGGCGACCTGCGGCGCGCCGCGGATGGCTTCTTCCTGAAGGTGAGCTACCTGTTCCGCGCCGGCGTCAAGCGGCGTGACATGTCCGGGCCGAGCTGAACGCACCGCCGCGCGCTCAGCCGACGCGCCGGTGGCATGAAATCGAAGTTCAGATGGCACGCAGCCGGGTTTCACGCCACTCGTGGCGTGTAATCGAAGTTCGGATAGCACCAAGCCGGATGCGGCGCCTGGTTGGCCAGGCGAAAACCGCAGCAGTACCGGCGGTATTGCGAGGATCTTCAACGCCGCCAGCCGGGATGCCCCGACCGGCGACTGATTCCGGAACTTCGACTACACGCCACTAGCATTCCCCCCATGTCCCGCACCAGTGACGTCGTCATCTGCGGCGCCGGAATCGCCGGCATCGCCACCGCCCATGCCCTTGCCATGCGCGGCACCACCAACGTCACCCTGGTCGACGAGCGCCCGCCGCTCACGCTGACCAGCGACAAGTCCACCGAGGCGTACCGCAACTGGTGGCCCGGCCCCGACGACGCGATGGTCCGCTTCATGAACCGCAGCATCGACCTGCTCGATGCGTGGGCTGATGCCAGCGACAACCGCTTCCTGCTCAACCGGCGCGGCTACGTCTACGCCACCGCGAGTACTGACACTGGCGCGCGCTTCGCGGCCGACGCGCGGCTCGCATCTGCGCAGGGCGCTGGCGACGTGCGCACCTATCGCTCGCTGGACGAGGCGCGCGCCTACCAGCCAAGCGCCCACGCCGGTTACCGCGATCACCCCACCGGCGCCGACCTCTTCGTCGATCACCACGCCATCCGCGCACACTTCCCGTGGCTCGCGGAGGACATCGTCGCCGTGCTGCATGCGCGGCGCTGCGGCTGGATGAGCGGGCAGCAGCTCGGCATGTACCTGCTGGACGAGGCGCGCGAGCGCGGCGTGACGCTGCTGTCGGGTCGCGTGTCGGCCGTGGATGTGCGGGGCGGTTCCGTTCGCAGCGTGACGGTGGCGTGTACCGATGGCACCACCACCAGCATCGCCACACCGGCGTTCGTGAACTGCGCCGGCCCGTTCGCGAAGCAAGTCTCGCAGCTCATCGACGTCGAGCTCCCGCTCTTCTCCGAGATGCACCTCAAGGTCGCCTTCGAGGACACCCTCGGCGTCGTCGATCGCAACACCGGGCTCGTGATCCTGGACGACGCGCAGCAGCTCGAGTGGACCGACGAGGAACGCGCCGACCTGGCGTCGGACGACACCACCCGCTGGCTGACCGAGGTGATGCCCGCCGGCATCCACCTCCGCCCCGAGGGATACCGGCAGAACCAGACGGTGTTGATGCTCTGGGACTACCACAGCACCCACCGCTTCGACGTTCCGGAACTGCCGCTGCCCGAGGACACCTTCTATCCCGAGGTCGTGATGCGCGGCATGGTGCGCCTCGCCCCCGGCCTGGCGCAGTACCTCGACCGGCTGCCCCCCGTCTCCGTGGACGGCGGCTACTACACCAAGACGGCCGAGAACCGCCCACTGATCGGGCCGCTGCCAGTGGCGGGGGCATTCGTGCATGCGGCGCTGTCCGGCTACGGCCTGATGGCCGCACCGGCCGGCGCGGAGCTGCTGGCCGCGCACATCGCCGGCGGCTCCCTGCCGACGTACGCGCCGGCGTTCCGCCTCGATCGCTACCACGACCCTGCCTACCAGGCCATGCTCGCCGACTGGGGCTCCACCGGTCAGCTCTGAGCCCGGTGGGTCCGCCCCCCGAGGGGAGCGTGATTCCCACCTTGCGCGTAGACTGGAGACAGGGCCCCTGCCACCTCCAGCGCATCCCGCCATGCACCGACCTCTCCGCGCCGTCGTGCGTGCCGCCATCCTCGGCAGCACGCTGCTCACCACCCTGACGCCGCAGCGGTCGCTGACGGCCCAGGCGCTTGCCGGCGGCATCGATCCGCGCGCCACGCAGGCACTCCGGTTCCGCAACATCGGCCCCTTTCGCGGTGGTCGCGTCACCACCGTCACCGGCGTGCCGCAGCGCAAGCGCGAGTTCTGGATGGGCGCGACGGGCGGCGGCGTGTGGAAGACCACCGACGCCGGCCACAACTGGGTCAACGTCTCGGATGGCTCCTTCAGCACCGGGTCGATCGGCGCGATCCGCGTGGCACCGTCCAACCCTGATGTCGTGTGGGTCGGCACCGGCTCCGACGGCATCCGCTCCAACGTCATCGTCGGCCGCGGCATCTACCGCTCCAACGACGCCGGCAAGTCGTGGAAGTTCATGGGCCTGCGTGACGTCGGGCAGATCGCGGCGATCGTGATCAACCCGGCCAACCCCGACATCGCGCTCGTGGCGGCGCAGGGCGTGCCGTTCAGCAACTCCAGCGAGCGCGGTGTGTACCGCACCACGGACGGTGGCCAGTCGTGGCAGAAGGCGCTGTTCGTGAACGACAGCACCGGCATCACCGACCTCACCGCGAAGCCTGACGACCCGAACACGCTCTACGCCGCCGCCTGGCGCGGCGTGCGCCGGCCGTGGGCGATCATCTCCGGCAGCCGCGACGACGGCGGCATCTACCGTTCCACCGACGGCGGCACCACCTGGACGAAGCTCGGTGGCGGCCTGCCGACGGGGATCATCGGCAAGTCGAACATCGCCGTCTCCGCCGCCGCCCCCCGTCGCGTGTACGTGCTGATCGAGGCCGAGAAGCCCAAGGCGGGCGTGTACCGCAGCGATGACGCGGGGGACACGTGGACGCAGGTCAGCAACATGAACGCCCTGCTCCTCCGCCCGTTCTACTACACCAACATCGACGCCGACCCCACCAACGCCGACAACGTCTGGGTCCAGAACGAGACGATGTGGCGAAGCACCGATGGTGCGAAGACCTTTGCCGCGGTGGAGACGCCGCACGGCGACAACCACGACATCTGGATCAACCCCACCGATCCCGACGTGATGGTCCAGTCGAACGATGGTGGCGCGAACGTCTCCATCGACGGCGGGAAGACCTGGAGCACCCAGTACAACCAGGCCACGTCGGAGCTCTACCAGGTCTTCCTCGACGACCACTACCCGTACCGCGTGTACGGCGCGCAGCAGGACAACACCACCGTGATCGTGCCGTCATTGCCGCTCTTCAGCACCCGCCCCGACCAGCCGGCGCAGTACTGGATGACAGGCCCCGGCTGCGAAACGGGCCCGATCGTCCCAAGCCCGTGGAACGCGGACGTCGTCTATGGCGCGTGCAAGGGCCAGTGGTCGCGCCTGAACCTCGTCACCGGCCAGGAGCAGAACTCGTGGATCGGTGCGCAGTCACTCTACGGCAACGACCCGAAGGACCTGATCTACCGGTTCCAGCGCGTGGCCCCGCTGGACGTCTCGCCGCACACGAAGGGCGTGGTGTACTACGGCAGCCAGTTCCTGCACCGCTCCCGTGATGACGGGCTGACCTGGGAGCGCATCTCCCCCGACCTCACCGCGTTCACGCCCGAGACACAGGGCATCAGCGGCGGGCCCATCACCCGCGATGTCACGGGCGAGGAGTTCTACTCCACGCTCTACGCCATCCGTGAGTCGCCCATCGAGCCGGGCGTGATCTGGACCGGTGCGAACGACGGCCCGGTCCACGTCACGCGCAACAACGGCGCGAGCTGGACCAAGGTCACCCCGCCCGACCTGCCGCCCGGCGGCCGCGTGCAGCAGATCGACGTCTCGCGCCACCGGAAGGGCACGGCGTACATCGCCGTCTACCGCTACCTGCTCGGCGACTTCAAGCCGTACGCCTACCGCACCACCGACTATGGCCGCACCTGGACGCGCCTCACCACCGGGAGCAACGGCGTGCCCGACGACACGCCGACGCGCGTGCTGCGCGAGGATCCCGACCGGCAGGGGCTGCTCTACCTCGGCACCGAGTTCGGCTTC
Organism: Gemmatimonadaceae bacterium; assembly: GCA_020851035.1. Lineage (NCBI taxonomy): Bacteria > Pseudomonadati > Gemmatimonadota > Gemmatimonadia > Gemmatimonadales > Gemmatimonadaceae > Gemmatimonadaceae bacterium. Next base: position 246,916 of record JADZDM010000023.1, read on the forward strand.
TACGTCAGCGCCAACGACGGTGCCTCGTGGATGCCGATGCAGCGCAACCTGCCGGTGGTGCCGATCACGGACATCAAGGTGCAGCGCCGCGACCTCGTCCTCTCGACGATGGGCCGCAGCTTCTGGATCCTCGATGACCTCACGCCGCTGGTGCAGTACGCCGATGCGAACCTCGCGAAGAAGGCCGTGCTGCATGCGCCGCGTCCCGCGATCCGCTGGCGTCACCAGGGTTCACCGGCCGGGCCGGGGGTGCCGGAATACCCGGCGGCCGGTGCCGCGATCGACTACTGGATCGGCAGCGCACCTGCCTCCGCACCGGTGCTGGAGATCCGCAACGCCCTCGGTGCCGTCGTGCGCAGCTTCACGACGGCCGCGGCGACACCGGCCGCACCCGGCGCCCAGGGGATGCGCGCGCCGCGGCGCGGATCGGCCGCCGCCACCGCCATCACCGACGTGATCGGCGCGAACCGCTTCACCTGGAACCTGATGCACGGCGCCACGGCCGGCGGCCCCGGCCCGATGGTCGCCCCCGGCCGCTACTCGGTGCGCCTGATCGTCGATGGCGACACGCTCTCGCAGCCGCTGGTCGTGCAGGCCGATCCGCGCGTGCGCCAGGATGGCCTCACCGACGCGATGCTGGTCGCACAGGAGGCACACCAGCTCGCGGTGCGCAGCGGCATCGAGCAGGCGCGCGCCACGCTTGCCCGCGCCCGCGACATCCGCACCCAGATGCAGTCGCGCGGGGCACCGATGGCCCGCGAGTCCGAGGACATCGTGCGTGCCCTCGAGACGGCCGAGGGCCGCTACCAGGCGCCGAAACTGCTCGCGCAGTTCGAGTACCTCTACAACATGACGCTCGGCGCGGACCAGCGTGTCCCCCGCGACGCCGCCTCGCGCCTCGTCACCCTCAACGCCGAACTCGCCGCCATCAAGCGGCGGCTCGACGCCCTCGCCCGCATCACCACGGCAGCCGTGATTCCGTAGGCGCGCGGAAGCAGTTGCTGTTCCCCCCATGCGCCGTTCGCGTCTCTGCGGCATGCAGTTCAGGATCGCTGGAACAGCTTCGACGCAAAGGCGCAAAGGACGCAAAGGACGCAAAGTGAAGATGAGGGGGGTGTAAGACGGGGATCGATGCACGAAGGCGGCGGTCACGGGATTGCGTGACCGCCGCCTTTTCGTTGTCCGCCCGCCCTACTGGTACTGGATGTACAGCGGCTTCGGCCAGAGGCGCAGCACCTCGCCCGGCACCATCATCCGCGAGCGTCCGCGCACGTCGTTCTTGTAGAACAGCTTGAACCCGGCGAACTGCACCGGCTCGTCGCGGATGTACGACCGGTAGCTGGAGATCTTCACCGGCGGGATGCCCCAGCCATCCATGTGCATCACCACCTGCACGTGCGGCTCGAAGCGGATGTTGCGGTAGTTCGTGATCATGGGCCGCGTGTAGCGGTGCACCACCAGCACCTTCGGCGGGAGGTTCTTCCGCTTCACGAGGTCCGCGAGCTGGTCCTGCACCCAGTTGATGTCCCGGGCATCGTAGGTGCCCACCCGCCGGCCGGGGTTCGAGCCGTCCTTCATCGAGAACTCGGCGTCGATGCCAAGGTGGACGTTCGGGCGCTCCAGCCACTTCATCAGCACGGGCAGCTCCTGCTGGATCGTGCTCTTCGCGACCTGGATGTCGAGGAAGACGATCGCGTTCCGGCTGTCGGCCCATCGGATGACCTTCGCGATCAGCGAGTCGCTCATCCGCGCCCGCCAGCGCCCATCGGCGCCGGCCGATCCCTGCGCCACGGTGGCGATCAGGTGCAGCGCCGGCATCACCGGCGTCGCCGGATCGGCGGTGCGCCACGCGGCGACCTCGCGGTCCAGGCGCGCCAGCATCGGCTCCGGGTCGAGCTCGCCGAGGATGCCCATGCGGCGCGAGAGCGGGTTGCCGTAGAACGCGACGATGCGGTGCCCGGGGAGCAGTGCACCGGCGGCATAGGCCGGCGTGCGGACGGGCCAGCGCGTGTCGCCGACCGAGTCGCGGTCCAGCGAAGCGATGGCGATGCTGTCGGACGCCGAGCGGCCACGGATGACCGGCGGACGCGGGCGGGGGCGCGGGCGTGGCGTGGAATCCGCGCGCGCCGGTGCGGCCTGAGGGCGGGTCGCCGTTCCACCCTGCTGCTGCGCGGCAAGCGGGATTGCAGTGGCCACGCCCAGGGCGAGGATCGACGCACATCGGCGCACGTCGGCACGAACCTTCAGGAACGGAAGCAGGGTCACGGCAATCGGCAGGGCTGGGGTGGCAGGTCGGAAGCCACAAGCCTAATGCTGCCTTGGAAAGCACTCCAGCGCAGGTCGCCAGCGCCGCGCCCTCTGCCCCCCGCGTGACTCTGTCCCCTTTCCCCCCATCCGACTCAGACCCCTTTGCACGAAAACGCTACGCCAGCCCCGCCGCCTCCGGTCCGCGCGCCGGCGGCGCAGCCAGCAGCATCTCCACGGCTTCCGCATCCGTGAACAGCCGCGACCGCGTCAGGAACCGCACCCCTTCCGGCGCCTCCAGCGAAAACCCGGCACCTCGACCCGGCACCACGTCGATCGTCAGCCGGGTGTGCTGCCAGTACTCGAACTGCGCGGCACCGATGTACACCGGCGTCGCCCCGTGGATGAAGCCCAGCAGCACGTCGCGTGCCCCGATCCGGAACTCGCCGCGCTGGTAGCACATCGGCGCGCTCCCATCACAGCACCCGCCCGACTGGTGAAACAGCACCGGCCCGTGCTGCGCCACCAGCCGGTCGATCATCACCGCCGCCTCCGGCGTGCAGTCCACCCGCTCCACCATTCGAACTCCTCCATCATCCTGAGACCGCAACGGCCTTGACGCAAAGGGCGCAAGAAGAATACTGCAAGATCGCGACGAAGGACTGGAATGGGCTCTCCAGCGGCGGCATCACCTCGATGCCTTTCCCAGGCGCTGTTGTCTGCGTTCGTGCAGTACCCCTGTGCGCCCTTTGCGTCAGGGCAGTTCACGTGTAGGAACCGGCGGGGCTCAGAAGAACCCGAGCGCCTTCGGGCTGTAGCTCACGAGCATGTTCTTCGTCTGCTGGTAGTGGTTCAGCATCTTCAGGTGGTTCTCGCGGCCGATGCCGCTCTGCTTGTAGCCGCCGAACGCTGCGTGCGCCGGGTAGGCATGGTAGCAGTTCGTCCAGACGCGACCGGCCTGGATGTGCCGGCCGAAGCGGTAGGCCGTGTTGATGTTGCGCGTCCAGACACCGGCCCCCAGGCCGTAGAGCGTGTCGTTCGCGATGTGCAGCGCATCCGCCTCGTCCTTGAACTTCGTCACCGAGACGACCGGGCCGAAGATCTCCTCCTGGAACACGCGCATGCTGTTGTTGCCCTCGAAGATCGTCGGCTTCACGTAGTACCCGTTTGCCGTCTCACCGTCCTGGTGGAAGCGCTCGCCACCCAGGCGCACCGTCGCCCCCTCGGCGCGGCCGATGTCGAAGTAGCTGAGGATCTTCTCCAGCTGGTCGTTCGACGCCTGCGCGCCCACCTGCGTGGCCAGGTCCAGCGGGTGGCCGAGCTTGAACGCCGCCACGCGCGCCGTCGCCCGCTCCATGAACGCATCGTAGATCGACTCCTGCACCAGCGCCCGCGACGGACAGGTGCACACCTCGCCCTGGTTCAGCGCGAACATGCCGAACCCCTCGAGTGCCTTGTCGAAGAAGTCGTCGTCCGCGTCCATCACGTCGGCGAAGAAGATGTTCGGGCTCTTGCCGCCCAGCTCCAGCGTCACCGGGATCAGGTTCTCCGAGGCGTACTGCATGATCAGCCGGCCGGTGGTCGTCTCGCCGGTGAACGCGATCTTCGCGATGCGGTTGCTGCTCGCCAGCGGCTTGCCGGCCTCGATGCCGAAGCCCTGCACGATGTTCACCACACCCGGCGGCAGCAGGTCGGCCACCAGCTCCATGAACGCCATGATGCTCACCGGCGTCTGCTCGGCCGGCTTCATCACCACGCAGTTCCCGGCCGCCAGCGCCGGTGCCAGCTTCCACGTGGCCATCAGCAGCGGGAAGTTCCACGGGATGATCTGCCCGACCACGCCGAGCGGCTCGTTGAAGTGGTACGCCACCGTGTCGTCGTCGAGCTGCGACAGGCTCCCCTCCTGCGCGCGGATGCAGCCGGCGAAGTAGCGGAAGTGGTCGATCACCAGCGGCAGGTCGGCGGCCATCGTCTCGCGGATCGGCTTGCCGTTGTCGATCGTCTCGATCACGGCCAGCGCCTCGAGGTTCGCCTCGACACGGTCCGCGATCTTGTTCAGGATCACCGACCGTTCCGCCGCCGACGTGCGACCCCACGTCTTGAACGCGGCGTGTGCGGCATCCAGCGCGCGCTCGATGTCCGGCGCCGTGCCACGCGCGACGTCACACAGGTGCTGGCCGGTGACCGGGCTGGGATTCGAGAAGTACTGCCCGTTCGCCGGCGGCGCATAGGCACCATTGATCCAGTTCTCGTACCGCGACCGGATCGGGATCGTCATCCGAAGCCGGGATGCTGCACTGGGGACGGTCGCAATGCCGTCCTGTTCGAGGGTTGCTGACATCGTGTGCTCCTGCGCGTGACAGTCGCACCGCCACGTCCGCGGTGCTGGACGCTGCTCACCGGTGAGCAGTTGTACGACCGTTACGGTACACGCGGGACCGGCATCCGCCAGAGAGCACACCAGCGCACTCGGCCGGATCACGCCACCACGAGTGAGCCGGTCGACTGCAGCGCCGTCACAGCACCGACATCCAACGCCATTTCTGGCATGTTCTTGCTATGGCAGCACCCCGAGTGCATCCAACCAGCACGCGCGCAGGCCGGAGGCCCCGGCTGCGCTCGGCTCGTGCGGGCTTCGTCGCCAGAACCACCGCTCCCCCTCCGGCGCCGTCATGCCGTGCCCCTGGAACGCGGCGTGTGCCTCCGCCACGATCGTCCCGCCGAGCCGCGCGGCGCGCTCGCGCAACTGCGCGTTGAACTGCAGCAGCGCGGCCGGCGGCACCGCATCGCCATCGCGCGCATCAGCAAACGTGCCAAGCCCGTCGGTCGGGTCAGGCAGCGTCGTCAGCACCAGCGTGAGGTCGTCGAAGCGTGCATGCAGCAACTCCGCGATCGCCAGCACGCCGCTGACCGCATCCCGCACGATCGCATCGCGGCGCGCCGGTGCGGGCTTCGTCGCGACGGCGCTGAGCAGGTCGATCGCCCCTGCCGTGAGCGTCACCAGGGTCGGCGACCCATCTCCCTCGAGCGTCAGCACCTGCTCGTCGAAGATGTCGCCGATGCTCGCGCCGTCCGTCGCCAGCCGCACGATCCCGGAACACCCGGTGAGCGACTGCAGGTCCAGGCCGAGGAAGTCCGGCCAGCGCTCGTCGTCATTGCTGAACAGCAGCGAACTCGCGCCCACCGGCGGCACGTCACCGCTGCGCGCGTCGCGCTCCAGCGCCACGCTCACGTCGGCCACCTTCAGGTCCAGCGCCGGCGTCAGGTCCGCCGAGAGGCCGTCGCCAAGCGAGATGTATCGCGCGAACTCGCGCCCAACGTGCCGGCTCACCCGATCGTCGCCGGGTCGATGCCCCGCGTCAGGAAGATGCGCGCCACCGCCTCGCCGATCTTGTTGTTCGGCGTGCTCGCGCCGGCCGTGATTCCCACCCGCACCGGCCCGCTCGCAGGCATCCAGCCGGCGCGCGTCGCCTCCTCGAAGTGCAGCCCGATGGGCCGGTAACGCACGACACCCGTCCCGGGATCGATGCCCTCGGCGTCCTCCACGTGGTACGTCGTCACCTTGTCGGCACAGATCGCCGCCAGCGACATCGTGTTGCTGGAGTTGTAGCCGCCCACCACCAGCATCACGTCCAGTGGCTCCTGCAACAGCTCGTCCACCGCATCCTGCCGGTCCTGCGTCGCCGAGCAGATCGTGTCGAAGGTGCGGAAGTTCGCCTCGCGAAAGGCCGCGCCGTGCGCCCGCGCCATCGCCTGGCCCACCTCCTCGCCGATCGCCAGCGACTCACGCGCGAGCATCGTCGTCTGGTTCGCGACGCCGATGCGGTGCAGGTGCAGGTCCGGATCGAAGCCGGGCGACGCCCGGTCGGCCGCGAAGGTGGCCAGGAATGCCTCCCGGTCCCACCGCCCCTCGATGTAGTCGCACACGAGGCGCGCCTCGGCCATGTCACGCACCACCAGGTAGCGCCCCTCGGGGAACTTCTGCACCTGGGAGGCGGTCGCCCGCGTCTCCTCGTGGTAGTGCTTCCCATGGATCAGCGACGTGAAGCCATCCCGTGCATAGCGCTCCACGCGCTTCCAGACGTTCAGCACCGAGCCGCAGGTGGTGTCCACCATGATGCACCCCAGCGCCCGCAGCGTCTCGAAGTCCTGGATCGTCACGCCGAATGCCGGCAGGATCACCACGTCATCCGGCTGCACCAGGTCGTAGTCGAAGCCGGTGCCCTTCGCCTGCAGGAACGTGATGTCCATCTCCCGCAGCTTGTGGTTCACGTGCGGGTTGTGGATGATCTCGCCGGCGAGGAACACCTTCCGGTCCGGGAACTTGCGCCGCGTCTGGTACGCGTACTCCACGGCGCGCTCCACGCCGTAGCAGAAGCCGAACTCCTTCGCCAGCCGCACCGTCACGTTGCCCGCCGTGAGTGTGTACTCGCTGGCGCGCAGCAGGTCCACCAGGCGGCCGGTGTAGTCGTCGGCGAGGGTGTCCTGCACATCGGCCTTGAGCCCGAAGCCCTTCCGGTAATACGTCTCTTCGTCGGTGGATGACATGGCCGGAATCTACCAGCCCCGCCCACCGCCCACCGCCCACCGCCTGCCCGCGCCCCGGGGCGACCGTCGCACGGGGTGAGCCACGCGAGCGCCACGTGGCGACCTGCGCCGGCGGCCGATACAGTTCCGCCGACCTCCAACGCCCAGCGATGATCCACCGCCGACCGGCGCCACTGCACTTCCGCCTCGCCGCACTGCTGCTCGCGGGGCTGCTCCCGAGCGCCGCCTCCGCCCAGTCCGCAGCCGACACGACCGCCCGGCCCCCGGCCGACGCCCCCTACCGCGACGCCCGCCGCTCCCCCGCCGCACGGGCGCACGACCTCCTCGGGCGCATGACCGCCGAGGAGAAGTTCTGGCAGCTCTTCATGGCGCCGGGCGACCGCGACGATCCCGCGCTGGACTACCGCCATGGTGCCTACGGCCTGCAGGTGAACCTGCCCGCCGGCATGCGCGCGGAGTCGCCCCGCAGCGACACCCTCGACGCTGCGCAGGTGGCACGCGCCCACACCCGGCGCATCAACGACCTGCAACGCTGGTTCGTCGACAGCACACGGCTTGGCATTCCACTGGTCCCCTTCGAGGAGACGCTGCACGGGCTCACCCGCGAGGGCACGACCACCTTCCCGCAGGCCATCGGGCTGGCCGCCACCTGGGACACAGCACTCGTGGGCCGCGTCGGCGCCGCCATCGCCACCGAGACCCGCTCCCGCGGCATTCGGCACGCCCTCTCCCCGGTCATCAACATCGCCAGCGACCCGCGCTGGGGCCGCGTGGAGGAGACATATGGTGAGGATCCGTGGCTCACTGCCGCCATCGCGCGCGCCTGGATCCGCCCCCTCGAAGCCGCCGGCATCGTCACGACCCCGAAGCACTTCATCGCGAACGTCGGTGACGGCGGCCGCGACAGCTACCCCATCGACCTCAGCCCACGCCTCCTCGCCGAGCGCCATTTCCCGCCATTCATCTCGGCCATCCACGACGCCGGCGCACGATCGGTGATGAGCGCATACAACTCGGTGGACGGCTCGCCAGCCTCGCAGAACCGGGCGCTGCTCACCGACCGGCTGCGCCGCGACTGGGGATTCACCGGTGTCGTCATCTCCGATGCCTCGGCGGTCGGTGGATCGACCGTGCTGCACAACACCGACTCCACCACCGGCATCGCCTTCAGGCGCGCGATCGAGGCAGGCCTCGACGTGGTGTTCGAGTCGGGCTACCGGCAGCATCGGTCGTATCTCGACGGCTTCCGCAGCGCAGGCATCGAGCCGGCGGCGATCGACACGGCCGTCGCCCGTGTGCTCCGCCTGAAGTTCGCACTCGGCCTCTTCGAGCAATGGGAGTCGGATCCCGCAGCGGCCGCCGCCGTGGCACGCACTGCGGCACACCGCGCCGTGGCCCGGGAGGCCGCCGCCGCGTCGATCGTGCTCCTCCGGAACGCGCGCCAGCGCCTGCCCCTCGACCGCGCCACCCGCCGCATCGCCGTGATCGGGCAGGACGCCACCGAGGGCCGCACCGGAGGCTACGCCCCGCCAGGCGCGCGCCTCACCACCATCCTCGACGGCATCCGCGCCGGTGCGCCGGCCGGCTCCATCGTGCGCAGCACACCGGGTGTGCCACGCCTCTGGTCACCCTGGGTCACCATCCCCGCGACGGCCTTCAGCACCACCACCGGCAGTGGGGTGCGCGCCGAGTACTGGGACAACATCACGCTCGCCGGTGCGCCGGTCGTTGCGCGTCTCGATCGCGACATCGCGTTCGCGTGGACACTCTATTCGCCGGCGCCGGCGCTCCCGTTCGACTGGTATTCCGCACGGTGGACCACCACCGTCACCGCCCCGGCATCCGGCGTGCGCACCCTCGCCGTCGAGGGCAACGATGGCTATCGCCTGCACGTCGATGGACGCCTGGTGATCGACAACTGGCAGAAGGCGTCGTTCGGCCTGCGACAGGTGCGGGTGGACTTCGCACCACACTCGCGCCACGAGATCCGCCTCGAGTATCACGAGACCACCGGGAGCGCCCGACTCCGGCTGGCCTGGGATGCCGGTGTCACGGATCCCACCCCCGCCGCGATTGCCGACGCCGTGCGCCTCGCCCGCTCGAGCGACGTCGCCCTCATCGTGGCCGGCATCGAGGAGGGCGAGTTCCGCGATCGCGCGATGCTCGGCCTGCCTGGCCGGCAGGATGCGCTCATCCGCGCAGTGGCGGCCACCGGCACGCCGGTCGTGGTGATCCTCGTGGGGGGCAGCGCCATCACCATGCCATGGCGTGCGCAGGTCGACGCGGTGATCGACGCCTGGTACCCCGGGCAGGAAGGCGGTCACGCCGTGGCGGACGTGCTCTTCGGCCGCGTGAACCCGTCCGGCCGGTTGCCACTCACGTTCCCCATGCACGAGGGGCAGGTCCCACTGTATTACGCGCACAAGCCGACCGGCCGTGGCGACGACTATCTCGACCTGACCGGCCTGCCGCTCTTCCCCTTCGGACATGGGCTGAGCTACAGCACCTTCACCTACGACGACCTCGCGACCGACGTGCAGCCGCCGGCCGACAGCACCGCGCTTCGCGTCTCGGCCACCATCCGGAACACCGGCACGCGCGCCGGCGCCGAGGTCGTGCAGCTCTATCTCACCGATGTGCTGGCGTCGGTGGTGCGGCCGGTCACCGAACTGGCAGGCTTTGCGCGCGTCCCCCTCGCCCCGGGCGAATCCAGGCGCGTCTCGTTCGCGGTCTCGCGCCACCAGCTCAGCCTGCTCGACGCCGACATGCAGCGTGTGGTGGAGCCGGGGCGGCTGCGCGTGATGCTCGGTGCGTCGTCGCGCGACATCCGGCTCCGCCGCGAAGTCGCGATCCGCTGACCCGGCCAGCCCGCCTGCCGGTGTTCAGCCGGAAGGGCGGGCCCACAACTCGGCCGAGATCCAGCGCGAGAGCGCGTACGTCACCAGGAGCTCGTACGACTGCTGCAGCGGCGCGACGCCGGCGGTGAGCACGCCCACGGCGCCACCCCCGTGCTTCGTTCCTGACGTCTGCGCCACCTGGTCCATCGCGTCGCCGAGCTCCAGCCCCTGGTCCAGCAGGGCGCTGACCACCGGCGGGAGCAGGATCGCCAGCGAGCCGCCCCGGGCCATCGTGCCCGTGCGGTCCACCACCACGGCCCAGGCGCAGACCCGGTGGGTGCCCTCGGGAGACTCATCCCGCACCACGCCACCCTCGATCCCGACGCCGAGGTCGGCCCCGGGATCGACGGCCAGCGCTGCGACCGCCCGGTTGCGGGCGCCCGCCAGCGTCTCGTCGTCGCCGACCGGCTGGGGCGGCACGCCGGAGGGGAGGTCGAAGCCCGTGACGGCGGCTGGGCAGGCACACCGCGCCAGTGCCGCACGGACCGCAGCGACCTTGACCGGATTCCGGGACCCGACCGCCACGCGTCGGACGCCGGGCAGCAGCGCTCTGGTGCTCATGGCCGAAAAGTATCGGAATGCGCCGGTCCGTTGCTTGCGGAGCCCCGTTCCGGGGGTAACGTCGATTGTATCCCCTCAGCGCAGGTCCTCGTGTCCGCACTCGTCGTCGCCCCATCGGATCGCCGCACCTTCGTGTTCGTCGGCGACCGACTCTGGCTGGATTTCGTCAACACGGATGACATCGAACTCGGCGTGCGCCGCGACGCACTCCGTGACTTCGGCACGATGCTGGAATGGCTCGCCGCGGTCGGCGTGATCGACCAGGACCGTCGGCTGGCGATCATGCGACGCGCGGAACAGCAACCGGCCGGTGCCACCGCGGCCCTGCTCGACGCGCGTCGGGTGCGCAGCGCCCTGCGGGCACTCGCGGAGCATGGCGCCGTCTCCGGCGACGCCCGGACCGAGGCCGTGGCGGAGATCAACCGCGTCCTCGGGCGCAGTGCCGGCACGCGCCGCCTGGAGCTGAGCAGCGACGGCGTCTACACGCGGAACTTCGTGGCCGGCGGCGACGCCTTCGCGGCGCTGATGATGCCCATCGTGGACGATGGCGCCGACTCGCTCATCGCCGGCGAGCTGGGACGCGTGCGCTGCTGCAGCGACCCGCGGTGCCGTCGCGTCTTCCTCGACAGCACCAAGAACGGCCGCCGCCGCTGGTGTGACATGGCCACCTGCGGCAACCGCGCCAAGGCGGCCCGCCATCGGGCACGCGAGCCGATGCGCAGCGCGCCGACCATCACGTCTTTCCGGCCGATCACGGCGTCCTGACCGGCTTCTACGCGGGTCGGAATCGCGAACAGGGTTCACGCGGAAGACGCGGAAAACGCGGAAAAGTTCTGCCTGTCGGCGCGTGTCTGCGTCGCTCGAGACGAAGAAATGCTGTAGGAACTCCGCGAGCGTGAGCGCAGTTCCTACAGCATTTCTTCGTCTCGAGCTACGGCGGCGATGGAAGCGGTGTAGTGCATTTCCGCGACTTCCGCGTTTTCCGCGTGAACCTTCTTGACGATCCCGACCCGCGTAGGAGCCCCGAGACGATCAGGCGGCTTCGGGCACCGACTTGATGTACCCCATATCCATCGCATAGCCGACCAGCTTCTTCTGCAGCAGGCGGCGCCCGCGGAACAGGCGGCTCTTCACCGTGCCCTCCGGCACGCCGAGGATGTGCGCGATCTCGGCATAGCGCAGCTCGTGGATGTCACTCAGCACCACCGCCGCACGATATTCGTCCGGCAGCGCATCGATGGCCGAGGTGATCTCGGCGTCGAGGAACGTCTCGTAGAAGCGCGCCTCCGGATTCGCCTCACCGACGGGCTCGAACGCGCCCCACCCGTCCGTCTCGTCGGTCGCCTGCACCTCGCGGGCGTCGATACGGCGCTTCCGGCTCACGAAGACGTGGTACAGGATCGTGAACAACCACGCCCGGATGTTGGTGCCGAGGCGGTACTGCTCCCAGCGTTCCAGCGCCCTGAGGATCGTGTCCGACACCAGGTCCTCCGCGTCGTCGCGGGAGCGCGACAGCTTCAGCGCGAAGCTGTACATCGCATCGAGGTGCACCATCGCCTCGGCCTCGAAGCGCGCGCGCCCATGGAGCACCAGCTCCGGCGTTCCTGCAAGTTCCGAATGCTGCGTGGCAGCCATGATGTGCTCCAGAGTGGGTCGCGTCGTCGTCCGTCCGAATCCGGCCTGCGAGGGCTCCGTCGGCCCCTGTGCGAAGTCAGGCATTCGCCATCCTCTCGACCGTGGATGCAGGCGCCGGCACCGGCTCGCGCAGGTGCGTCGCGATGAACCGCTTGAGGTCGACCGCGATGCCGTCGAGCACCTCGATGTCCCGCTTCACCCGCGACATCATCAGCCCGCCTTCCAGCGCCGCGATGATGAACCGCGACAGCCGCACCGCGTCCACGTCGTCCTGCAACTGCGGCCGTGCCTCCCACAGCAGCGACTGGATCTGCGCTGCCCACCGCGCGAACACCTTCGCGATCCGCAGGCGGAACCCCTCGTGGGCGTCCGCCATCTCCGCCGCCAGCGTCCCGAACGGCGACCCGCCGTGGCACCCCCGCTCCGCGTGCGCCGCCACCAGGGAGTCGATGAAGAGGTGCAGCCGCTCCAACGGGTCGATCATCGGCTCCCGCAGGATCGCCAGGCCACGCTCGGCAAACCGCTCGAACTGCCGGTCCAGCACCTCGTAACCGAGCTCTTCCTTGCTACGGAAGTAGTGGTAGAAATGACTCTTCCCGCTCAACCGCGATTCCCGGATCACATCGTCGATCGAAGTCGCCGAGTACCCCTGCCGCCCGATCAGGACCGCGGCGGCATCGAGGATCTGGGAGCGGCGAGGATTCATGGCCAGAATACTAGGACCGGTCAGTCCGATTTACAACCCCCGCATGCGAAATCGCGCAAGTCATTTCAATTGAATGACTTGCGCGACAATAAATCAGAGAAGTGCCATCACGAACGCCCGAACTTCCTTTCAGGACTAGACCGATCAGTCCTACCGTTCAGTCGTTTGCGCCCCTTCGCGCCCCTTTCCGAGGTTGCGTTCAGGTCGTTGCGGTTGCTGCTCGGGCGGCCGGCTCAGCGCCCCTTGCGCCCCCGACGCTTCGGCGGGATCACCGCCCGCCGCTCCTTCCCGCGCTGGTATTCCTCGCGCGCCCGATCACGGCCTCCCTTCCGGTGCCCGTACTGGTCACCCAGCGTCGCCAGCTCGTCGGGCATCCAGGGCGCATCCAACGCCTCCCGCAGCTCCACCAGCGTGCGGCCGCGGGCCGAGCCGCGCTGGCCGCGCGGCACGATGAACCGGTACGGCCGGTCGAACGGCGGCAGTTCCTCCGTCACCAGTGTGCGCGCCAGCTTCTCCGGCAGCCGCAGCCGCGCGACACCCAGGTACGTGCCGTCATCGTGCTCCTCCACGTCGTACTCGATCACCACCTGGCGATCGCGCACGGTGAGCTGGTGCGGCAGGTCGTCGTAGCGCGCGCGCTCCTCGGGCGTGATCCAGTCGTCCCACGACATCCGGAGCGGCAGGTGCCGCAGGTCCTGCACCGACTCCACGTCACCCAGCCGGGCGCGGTACCACGACGCCAGGTCAGCCTGCGACACACGCGCCGTCGTCGCCGCGCTGCGGCGCCAGACCTCCCGCGCCTCGGCGATCATCGGGCGGTTGCGCTCGACGGCGGGATGCCGCATCCGCTCCGTCGCGAACGCCTCGGCCAGGACGTCGCGCGCCGCGTCGGCCACCTCCGGCGTGAACTCGTCGATCACCGCCGTCTCGCGCTCCAGCTCGAACCCGGCGTACGTCACCCGGCGCGTGCGCACGAGCTGGCCCTGCTTGCGGTGCGGGTCGTAGGCCAGCGTCGACTCGCCGTATTCGGCGAACCGCCGGATGAGCGCCGGTGCAAGTTGCGTCCCCTCGATCGACGCGCGCGGGATCCCCATGCGATCGGCGAAGAAGCGCAGCGTGCCGGTCACGGCGCCCCAGCTGCCGCAGACACTCGTCTTGCCCACCCGCGCACTCTCACCCCACGCGGTCTGCTCGTCGATCACCAGGTCGAATGGCATCACCTGCGCCAGCAGCTCGCTGAAGCGTGCCCGCGTTGCCTCCGTGGCCTTCGGCAGCTCCGTCGGCAGGGGCGCATTCAGCGAGCGGTACACGCTGGCCATCGCCAGCGCCGCATCCTCCAGCGACTTCACCAGCACGCCCTTCACTTCGGCCCACTCCGCGATCTCCTCGTGGAAGAGCTGGCGCGGGAGCCCGTACACGTTCCCCACGTAGCCGTACTTCGTGAACGCCTCGCGGTACACGTTGTAGGCCGTGAGGTGATCACTCCCCGGGATGAGCAGCCCATCCAGGTTCCGGTCCTCGCGCGTCATGCGGTGCAGGCTCTCCACCCCACTCATCACCGCCACATACGGCACCAGGTCGTCGTCGCTGTTGACGAGCAGCTCGGCCCACGGCCGTTCCACCGGCATCTTCTCCACCGCGCGGCCGTAGTCCGTCAGCCGCCCGTTGGCGACGATGTTGCGCGTCTCGAGCAGGCGCAGCGCCCGCTGGTAGGCGATCCGGTCCAGCGGCACCGGCAGCTCGAGGTCGTCGGCGCGGACGCCGAGGGCCGCGCAGGTGATGGCGACGCGCTCGCTGTCGCCCGCGAGCTGGAACTCCGGCAGCTCGGGCTTGAGCGTCTCGAAGGGGATGCGCCGGTCGGAGAGGATGAACACCCGGCCGCCCGCCACGCGCCCGTGCACGCGCCCCGCCATCTGCAGCAGCTCGTTCGCGCCAAGGTGCACGCGCGTGAGCACGTTGCGCCCCTTGTCCACCATGTTGGTGAACCGCGTGTCGTCGATGATCACCGTGTCCAGGCCCTGCACCGTGATCGCGCTCTGGCCCGCCGCCGTCATCGAGAGGAAGAAGGGCTTGTCCACGCCCCCTTCCTCGAGGTACGGCCGGATCACGCGGATCGGCTCGCCACCGTGGTAGTGCTGGGCGTGGATCTTCGGGAAGCTCTCCTGCACATGTCGCGCGGCATCCTCGGTGCCGGCGCGCGTCGGCATGAACATCGCCACCCCGCGCCGCTCGGCGATCACCCTCTTCAGGAACTTGTCGTCCAGGAAGTCGGCCGGGCTCCGCGTCAGCACCTCGACCTTCGCCTTCTTCGCCTCGTCGAAGCTGTAGACCTCCAGCACGTCGTGGCTGCCGAGGTACTTCGCGTAGAACGTCGGGTCGACGGTGGCCGACAGCCAGATGTAGCGGCAGCGGGCCCGCTTGCCGAGGGCCAGGCAGAGTTCGAGCTCGGCGGAGGTCTGGTGGATCTCGTCGACGACCAGCGTGTCGCGGTGGTCGATGTCACCGTCCTGGAACCAGCGCCGCGCGATGCCCGTGGTGACGATGATGACGTTCCAGCTCGGCGTGTCGGGCGTCGCCTCACGCTCGCGGTTGACGACCCCGACCCGCAGCGCCTCGCCAAGGATCGTCTCGGCGATGGGCCGGACGGCGAGGGTCTTGCCGGTGCCGGTGCCGGCCACGATGCCGAATCCCTGACCACTGGCCGCCAGTTCGCGCAGCCTGGCGCCGTGGTGCTGCTCCAGGTAGGTCGGGATGTTGAGCGTGAAGGCCAGCTCGATCGTCTCGCACGCCGCACGGGTGGGGGCGATGACGATGATGCGTCCGCGCTCGGGACGGGCGGCCTTGAAGGCGTCGGGGTCGGGCGGGAGGTACCGATCGCGGGTGTCTCGCATGGGTCGAATCTACGCTGCCGTCAGGAGGAGAACGCCTGACACGGCTGCCATGGAAATCCCGACTGGTGGGGTCCCCAAAGCACCGGCATGTTCGCGGAGAGGGTTACCCATGGGTGCGACGTCAGCGCCCAGTGCTCCATCCGTCGGCCCCGCCGACACGAGAGGCTTTTCCGATGCGGATCCTGCTGATTCATCCGAACTACCACTCTGGTGGTGCCGAGATCGCCGGCAACTGGCCGCCGGCGTGGGTGGCCTACCTGAGTGGCGCGCTGAAGGCGGCAGGGTACACCGACATCCGCTTCATCGACGCGATGACGGACAACATCGAGGATCCCGCGCTGGAGCAGATCCTGCGCGAGGAGCGGCCTGCCGCCGTGCTCGCCACCGCCATCACCCCGGCGATCTACAAGGCGCAGGAGACGCTCGAGATGGTGCGCCGGATCCACCCCGACTGCCTCACCGTCCTGGGCGGCGTGCACGGCACGTTCATGTACGGCCAGGTGCTGAGCGAGGCCCCCTGGATCGACGTGATCGTCCGCGGCGAGGGTGAGGAGATCGTCGTCAACCTGATGCGGGCGCTGGAAGAGGGCCGGCTGCCGGCCGAACGCAGCACGATCCAGGGCATCGCGTACCTCGAGGACGGCAAGCCGGTCGCCACCAAGCCGCACCCGCCGATCGCGGACCTGGACACGCTCAAGCCCGACTGGGGCATCCTGAACTGGGACCGCTACATCTACATCCCGCTCAACTGCCGCGTCGCCATCCCGAACTTCGCCCGCGGCTGCCCCTTCACCTGCTCGTTCTGCTCGCAGTGGAAGTTCTGGCGCCAGTACCGCACCCGCGACCCGAAGAAGTTCGTGGACGAGATCGAGGAGCTGGTGACGGTGCACAAGATCGGCTTCTTCATCCTTGCCGACGAGGAGCCGACGATCAACCGCAAGAAGTTCGTCGAGCTCTGCGAGGAGCTGGTCAAGCGCAACCTGCCCGTGCAGTGGGGCATCAACACGCGCGTCACCGACATCCTGCGCGACGAGGAGCTGCTGCCGCTCTACCGGAAGGCCGGCCTCGTGCACGTGTCGCTCGGCACCGAGGCGGCGGCGCAGCTCAAGCTCGACCGCTTCAACAAGGAGATCAAGGTCGAGCAGAGCAAGAAGGCCATCCAGCTGCTGCGGCAGAACGGCATCGTGACCGAGGCCCAGTTCATCGTCGGCCTCGAGAACGAGACCCCGGAGACGCTGGAAGAGACGTACAACATGGCGCAGGACTGGAAGCCGGACCTCGTCAACTGGAACTGCTACACGCCGTGGCCCTTCTCCGACCTGTTCCAGGAGCTGGGCGACAAGGTCGAGGTGCGCGACTACGCCAAGTACAACTTCGTGACGCCGATCATCCAGCCCGACACGATGACGCGCGACGAGGTGCTGAAGGGCGTGCTCCACAACTACCGCCGCTTCTACTTCAAGAAGGCCACCGGCGGCTACCTGTGGGACAAGGACCCGTACCGCCGGAAGTACCTGCGCGGCTGCCTGAAGGCGTACCTCAAGAGCGCCTTCGAGCGGAAGTTCTACGACCTGGGCCGCATCAACTACTGGGGCCAGAGCACGGTGGACTTCCAGTTCGACGAGTCGAAGACGACGTCCAAGCAGGAGCTGGTGCGCCTCAAGAGCAAGCGCGAGATCCAGCACGTGCACGGCGTGGCCAGCGGCGTGGCGAACTGCTCGCCGATGGTGCTGGTGGCCGGCCACGAGATCCCGGCCGACGAGTTCATCACGCCCAAGCGCTCGACGATGAAGACCACGGCCAACGAATCGGCGGCGGCGGTGCTGGAGGCGGTCGAGGTGATCGACGGCGTGGATCCGCACGCGCGCGACGACGAGGGAATCCGGGTCTGCTGACCGGACACGCGTCAGCATGACCAGCGAGGCGGCGGTGGAGCAGGCATCCACCGCCGCCTCGCTGCATCCGGCCGGAGTGCCGCAGCGGACGAGGGCCGCCACACCCCGCCGCAGCAGGCCGGCGCGGCCGTTCCCTACCGCCGCCCCGCCCGCCGGATCGCCTGTGCCTCCGCGCTCCGCGGCAACGAATCCGCCCAATACCCCGAATCATTCCGGCTCGGATCGGTGTCCAGCAGCGCGCGATACGTACGATCCGCCGCCCTGACTGCCGCGCGCCGCTGCGCCGCCGTCACCCCCGGCCGCGCGAGATACGAGACGAACGCCCGCAGCGCCAGCCAGCGCTCCGAGCCCTCCCGCAGCGACGCGAACATCCGCGCCCGCTCGTGCGACCGCGTCCACGGCAGGTCCCACACCGGCGGGTGCTCCTCGACGTATCGCGGATACAGCGTGTAGTCGCGGTTCATCATCCCGCGGTAGAAGTAGCGCGACTGCTCGTAGAACACCGTCCCGCCGCCGGCCGCCAGCGCCGTCGCATATCGCAGCAGGCCGGCGTCGCTTCCGGTGTCGCCCGCCAGGGTGCCGAGCCGCGTGTAGCGCGCGGCACGCGCCGCGTCGAACGCCTGCACCTGCGCGGCCGCCTCGGTCCAGCGTCCCGCATTCGCCGCCCGCACCGCCAGCACCAGTCGCGCCTCGCGCGACACGACGCGATCCGCCACGGCGCCAATCCGCGACACCGCACTGTCCGGTGCCAGCACCCGCACGATGTAGCGACGCGTCCACTGGTCCAGGCCCGGCGTGGTGGCCGCCGACGCCCAGTCGCCGCGGGTCATGTGGATGCGCGCCGCGAGGTATGCCGACTCGGGCGCGAGCAGCGAATCCTGCGCCACCGTCACCAGCGGGCCGCCCGCGAACCTCGCCGCCTCATCCAGCCGCCCGGCGCGCAGCATGCTCACCGCCCACATGTGCCGCCAGAAGGGTGACGCGGTCGCGCGCCACGACGGCATCGACTGCGGCAGCCGCAGCGGCGCCACCGAGTCGGTCGCCAGCATGGCCAGCAGCCGCTCCTCGAGGTTTTCCGACCACGGCGCACCGCGGTTCGCCACCGCCGCCTGCATCAGCGACTCCCACGCCGCGCGCCCCGGATGGAGGTTCCCCACCAGCGCGGCACGCACCTCGATCGGCACCCGCGCATCCGACAGCAACCGCGGCGGCGCCGGCATGAACGTGGTCAGCAGGTACCGCATCTCGGCCGCCGCCCGCACGGGATACTCGCCGTAGAGCGCGACCGCGGTGTCCCACGTGCTGTCCGCCTGCGACGCGAGAAAGAACAGCCGCATCCGGCTGAACTGCACCAGCCCCGCATACGGGTGCTGCGGATACCGCGCCAGCCAGGCCCGGTGTGCCGCATGCAGCGAATCCCAGCGCGCCGCCGGCACCGCCTTCGCAATCTCCTCGCGCGTGCCGTCCGGCAGGCCGTGCCGCACCGCCAGCCGCAGCGCCGCATACTCCAGCGTGGCGCGGCGCGGGGACTGCGGTGAACGCGCGAGGAGGGCGGGCATCGAGTCGATGGGCAGCGCCCGGATCGGCGCCGCCAGCCGCTCGAAGGCCGCGGTCCGCATGGCCTGTGGCGCGGCCAGCACGGCCGGTGCCAGTTCGATGGTCTCCACCGCTCGCCGCAGCAGCGAGTCGCGGCCGGCGTCGTCCGACACCGGCAACGCCATGACCTGCGCCACCACCAGCCCCGCCTCTCGCAGCGCGCGCTGGGCATCACCCTTTCCCCACGCCGCCACGATCGCGGCACCGGTCGGCTCGGGCACCCGCACTCGCACCGTCGTGTCCCAGGCGTACGGTTGCAGCGGCGCCCGCCCGATCAGCCCCGCGAAGCGCGCACTGTCAGCGCGCAGGAAGCCAGGCAGCAGACGCACCTCGTCGCGCGAGATGAAGTCGAGGTCCCGCAACGGCAGCATGCCGCGCTCGCCGAAGGTCGCCGCGCTCACCAGCGGCCCGTCCACGTCGAAGCTGTTCGACACGCCGCAGGGAAACGCCACCGTCGCCACGCACATCGTGCACGATGCCACCAGCACCGATCGCCTCGTCATCCGATCTCTCCCACGAACGTGATCCAGCGCTGTCCAGCCGGGAACACCCACACACCGCGATAGCCCTCCAGTGCGGCGAACTGCGGCACCGTCGCGAACCACGCGCGATGGTCCGTGAGTCCACGGCGCGTCCGGCGCTCGAAGGCGCCAAGCCCGAGGCGGAACGGCATCCGCGCACGCTGCGCGAGCGCCACCGCCTCATCCACCTGGCGTGCCGTGGCCGGCTCCCCGGTGTCGAACACCTGCAGGACGTGGCCCGCCACCACGTCGCGGAACAGGTCCCCGTACGTCGGCTCACGCAGGTGGGCGATCAGCGACGTGACCCACACGTCATCCGCGGCCAGGGCATGCGCATGCAGGTACGACACGCTGCGCGCCCATGCGGCCAGTGCGCGCTGCGGCACGTCGTGGTCCAGCTGCACCGCACGCACCGTGGCGCCGCCGGCACGCGCACGCAGCACCTGCACCGCACTGTCGAGTGCGAGGTCGAAGCGGTGCGCGCCGTCAGCCGGCGTGCGGCACTGGTCCAGCCCATCCTCGAACCGGATCACGACCGTCACGTCGGCCGTGTGCGTCGCCGTGGCCGCCAGGCCGGCGCGCGGCACGAGGCGCATCGTGCGTGCGTCGCAGCCCACCGAGCCGATGTAGATGCCTGCCTCGAGGCCGGGACGCACGCCGGCACTCTCGGCAAAGCGGTCCACGTCGCCTCGCGTCCAGATCCACTGGCCCAGCTGCGGCGCGGCGGCGGGCGCCCCCGGCGTGGCGCGGCAGCCGGCCAGTGCGGCCAGCACCGGCAGCGACGACATCAGGTGACGGAGCGGGGACCGGATCATGGCGCGGAGAGGTCTCGGGATGCCGGAGAACATATCGCGAGGCACGGGCACGACAGGCCACCTGATCAGGTGACCATCGCGCGGCAACCCGGTGTGCTCAGTCCGTCATCACGGCGCTGTGGCGCGTCTCGGGCATCGTCGCATACACCACCAGCGAGGCCGCGATGCACGCCGACACGTACCAGTAGAACCACCCCTCGTGCCCGAGCTGCTTGAACCACAGCGCGAGGTACTCCGCCGTGCCGCCGAACACCGAGACGGCGATCGCGTACGGGAAGGCCACCCCCAGCGCGCGCACACCGGTGGGAAACAGCTCCGCCTTCACCACCGCATTGATCGCCGTGTAGCCGCTCACCACCAGCAGCGCGAGCGTGAGCAGCAGCAGCGCACCGGCGGTCGACCGCACCTGCGCCAGCGCCGTCAGCAGCGGCAGGGTGCCGAGCGTGCCCACCACACCGAAGGCCATCAGCACCGGCCGGCGGCCCACCCGGTCCGAGATGGCCCCGACCACCGGCTGCACGCACATGAAGATCGCCAGCGACGCGGCGGACACCGTCGTCGCGTCGGCCTTCGAGAACCCGGCGGTGTTCACGAGGAACTTCTGCGCGTAGGTCGTGAAGGTGTAGAACGCCACCGTGCCGCCGGCGGTGAGGCCGAAGACAGTCGCCACCGCGCGCGGATGCAGGCGCAGGCTCGCGAAGCCGCCCGGCCCCGCCGCTCCCGCGCGCGCGGCGGTGAACGCCGCCGTCTCGTGGATCCCGCGGCGCAGGTACACCGCCACCAGCGCACAGGCGGCGCCGATCACGAACGGGATGCGCCAGCCCCACGCCTCCAGCGCCGGCACCGTCATCGTGCGCTGCAGCACCAGCAGCACCCCGAGCGCCAGCAGCTGGCCCATGATCAGCGTGACGTACTGGAAGCTGGACCAGAACCCGCGCTGGCGCTGGCCGGCCATCTCGCTCAGGTACGTGGCGCTCGCCCCGTACTCGCCGCCGACGCTCACGCCCTGCATCATCCGCGCGAGCACCAGCAGCGCCGGCGCCGCCACGCCGATGCGCGCGTACGACGGCGTGATGGCGATCAGCAGCGACCCGGCGCACATCAGCAGCACCGACGCCGTCAGCGCCGTGCGGCGCCCGTGCCGGTCGGCGTAGCGGCCCATCAGCCAGCCGCCGAGCGGGCGCATGAGGAACCCGATGGCGAACACCGCTGCGGCGTTCAGCAACTGCGCGGTCTGGTCTGCCGGCGGGAAGAAGGCCTTCGCGAAGTAGAGCGAGAAGGCCGAATAGGCGTACCAGTCGTACCACTCGACGAGGTTCCCGACCGACCCGCCCACGATCGAGCGAAGGCGCTGGGACGCGCTGGGCGCGGCGGCGGGCATCATGCCGCAAGTCTACGCGGCGGTGCGGCCACGCGCGGCGACGACGCCGGTGCTACGGCTGGCCCACCACCCGCGTGCGGGCACCGTCGCGGCTGAACATCTCCACGCGGTCGGCCCGGCCGTCGCCGTTGCGGTCCGTCCAGATCTGCACCAGGCGGCCGTCGCTGTCGAACCACTGGACCCGATCCGGCAGTCCGCCGCGCGGCGGCATCGGGAACCGCGCCGCCACGTTCAGGCCTCCGAACCAGCGCTGCAGCTCGGCCGGTCGCTGCCCCTCGATCCACTGCATCGCACTGCGCATCCCCGGCAGCGCCGTCGTGTCGTCACAGCGTGCGTCGCGGGCGTCGATGCACCCGTCGCCGGTCACGGCACACGCACCATCGCGGTTCACGTCCGTGCAGGGCTCACGCATGCCGCGCAGGCCCGCCCGGGCACGCTCCTCGTCGCGCGCCGGACGCACGAGGGGTCGGGACCAGTCGTTCGCCGGCAGCCCGCTCCTGCGCACCTCGGGCCCGTAGATGACCGTGGCCCCGACAGGCTTGGCTCGCAGCGCTGAACGGCAGTCGGTCGGTGCCGGCTGCTGCACCGGAGGCACGTCGCGCAACCACACGCGGCACATGCCGGCTGGCGGGGCGTACGCGGGAGGCACGTCGGGCTGTGACGGGGACTGCGCGGGCAGCGCCGCGGCGCCGCCCGCCATCCCTGTCACCAGCATGCCCCAGAAGAGCCCCGTACGTCTCACTGCGCTGTCTCCTTCACCGGTGTGTGCATCGGTCGCGTGCCCGACGCTCATACCCCCGGGAAGCAGGGTCGGTGCCACGTCGCCCCAAAGCGCCAACTGCTCGCCGTGCAACGACTTACGGGCATCCCCCCGCCCCGGCCTCCGGTGTGCGTCGTCCACTCGGGTGGACAGCTGTCCCACCACCGACGTCACAGCGGAAAGTTCCCGTCCAGCGTCAGTCGCCGAACGAGATCCCGGTCGCGCGCGCCGTGCGCACGATGTCGTGGTTCGGGTCGACGCGCTTCACCTCGCGCAGCGCCTCCACGATCGGGATGGTCACGATGTTCGGCGAGTGCAGCGCCACCATGTGGCCCCACCGCGCCTCGGCCACCGCCCGCACCGCCTCGCCACCGAAGCGGGTCGCCAGCAGGCGGTCGTACCCGGTCGGCTGGCCACCACGCTGCAGGTGGCCGAGCACCATCGAGCGCGCCTCCTTGCCCGTCTTCTCCTGGAGCATCCGCGCCAGCGGGCCGGCAATGCCACCCACACGCTTCGCCTGCCCCGGCATCGACGGCCCCATGATCGATTCCTCGCCACCGACCGGCACCGCGCCTTCCGCCACCACCACGATCGAGAACCGGCGACCGGCCAGGTCGCGCGAGCGGATCTTCTTCACCACCGTCTCGACGTCGAACGGGATCTCGGGAATCAGGACCACGTCCGCACTCGCGGCCACGCCGGCATGCAGCGCGATGAAGCCCGCGTCACGGCCCATCACTTCCAGCACCATCACCCGGTCATGGCTCTCGGCCGTCGTGTGCAGCTTGTCGATCGCCTCGATCGCCGTCGTCACCGCGGTGTCGAAGCCGAAGGTGGTGATCGTGCCACTCACGTCGTTGTCGATCGTCTTCGGCACGGCCACCATCTTCATCCCCTTCTCCACCAGCCGCTGCGCGATCGACAGCGACCCGTCCCCACCGATCGTGATGATCGCGTCGATGCCGAGTGCCCGTGAATTCGCCACCACCTCGTCCGAGCGGTCGATCTCGCGGTAGGTGCCGTCACCGTTCGGGATCGGATATGAGAACGGGTTGCCACGATTCGTCGTGCGCAGGATCGTCCCGCCAAGGTGCCCGATGCCGGCCACCATGTCCCGGGTCATCGGCACCACGTCATCCTCGCCGAGGAGGCCATAGTAGCCGCGCTTGATCCCCAGGACTTCCCATCCGCGATCGAGGGCGGAGAGGACAGCCGCACGAATGACTGCGTTCAGGCCCGGGGCGTCGCCGCCACCGGTGGACAGGGCAATGCGCATGACGTTGGTGTTTGGGTGTGGAGTCAGCCAAGGAAAGTAACCGGCCCGGGCCATGTTCCCACGGGGGCGCATAGAATTCGTTCATGCGTCTCCCGATCCTTGCCTGCCTGAGCCTCGCCGCCGGCCATCTCGCCGCCCAGGTTCCCACGACCCCGCCACTCCCGGCCGGCGTGCTCCGCGACCTCGACACCCGCATCGCCCGCGTCGCCCCCAAGGTCGTGAGCTGGCGGCGCGACCTGCACGAACATCCGGAGCTGAGCTACGCCGAGGAGCGCACGGCCGGCGTGGTCGCCGCGCACCTGAGGTCGCTTGGACTCGAGGTCCGCACCAACGTCGGCGGCACATTCAGCGTCGTCGCGGTGCTCCGCGGCGGCCGGCCGGGACCGGCGGTCGCGCTCCGTGCAGACATGGACGGACTGCCGGTCACCGAACAGACCGGCCTGCCGTTCGCCTCGAAGGTACGCACGCAGTACAACGGCCAGACCGTCGGGGTGATGCACGCCTGCGGTCATGACGCGCACACCGCCATCCTCATGGGCACCGCCGAGGTGCTGGCGGGCATGAAGGCAACACTGCCGGGCTCGGTCACCTTCCTCTTCCAAGCGGCGGAGGAAAGTGCCCCGGACGGCGGCGCGAAGCCGATGATCGAGGCCGGCGCCCTCGAGAACCCACGCGTCGAGGCGGTCTACGGCCTCCACACCTGGCCCGGGCCCACCGGCACGGTGTCCACCCGCAGCGGCGGCCTGATGGCCAGCGGCGACAACTGGCGCATCGTCGTCCACGGCAGGCAGGCACACGGCGCGCAGCCCTGGCGCAGCGTGGACCCGATCGTCATCGGGGCGCAGATCGTCTCGGGGCTGCAGACCATCGTGAGCCGGAACATCGACCTCACCGCCGGCCCGGCCGTCGTCACGGTCGGCGCGTTCCAGGCCGGCGTGCGCGAGAACATCATCCCCGACAGCGCAGTGATGTTCGGCACCTTCCGCACCTTCAACGAGACCGCCCGGCAGCGCGCCGCGGCCCAGATCCGGACGATCGCCGAGCAGTACGCCGCGGCCGGCGGTGCCACGGCCACGGTCACGATCTCCATGGGGTACGCCACGACCAGCAACGATCCGCGCTGGTTCGGCCGCGCCTCCACGACCCTCCGCAACGCATTGGGCGGCACGCAGGTGCTCGAGAGCGCCCCCTCGATGCCGGCCGAGGACTTCTCGCGCTTCCTCGAGAAGGTGCCGGGCATGTTCTTCTTCCTCGGCGTCACGCCGAAGGGACGCGATCCCCTCAGCGCACCGGCCAACCACTCGCCGATGTACGATGTCGACGAGGCCGCGTTCCCCACCGGCGTCAAGGCGCTCAGCGTGCTCGCGATCGATGCGCTGCTCAACGGGGTGCCGCCACTGGGCCCGCTCAAGTGAGCCGGCCCGGCGCCGTCATCCTCGACTGCGACGGCGTGCTGGTGGACAGCGAGCCGATCATGAACCGCGAGTTCTCCGCGATGCTGGCCGAGCTGGGGCTGCCGTACACCCCGGAGGAGAACCTGCGGACCTACATGGGTCGGTCCATGAAGAGCTGCCTCGAGATCATCGCGTCGCAGCTCGGCGGGCCGGTGCCGCCGGACTTCATCCCGGGGCTCGAGCAGCGCGCGTATGCCGCCTTCGCCCGTGAGCTGCAGCCCGTGGCCGGCATCGAGGCACTCCTCGACCGGCTGGACGGGACGGGCACACCGTATGCCGTGGCCAGCAGCGGGTCACACGACAAGATGCGCACGACCCTCGGCATCACCGGCCTGCTCCCGCGCCTCGCGGGCCGCATCACGAGCGCGACCGAGGTCGCACACGGCAAGCCAAGCCCCGACGTGTTCCTGCTGGCGGCGGAACGGCTCCGCGTTGCACCGTCGCGGTGTGTGGTGATCGAGGACTCGCTCCTCGGCATCGAGGCGGCGCTCGCCGCCGGCATGCGTGTGGTGGGCTATGCCGCGATGATGCGCGTCGAGGACATGCAGGCCGCCGGTGCGACGTTCGTGGTGTCGAGGATGGCGGCGGTGCCGGCCCTGCTCGCACTCGAATGATGCCGAGTGCGTGACTTCGGCTGGCGCACGCACGCAGCGCCGGCCAGCATGGGCGCTCCCGTCACCCGGAGTGCCCCATGCGCCCAGGCTTCACCCTGCCGGAACTGCTGCTGGTGTTGTGTGTCTCCGCCATCCTCGCCGGCATCGCCGCACCTGCGCTGATCGGCATGCGCGACCGCATCACGGTGCGCCTGGCTGCCGCCGATGCGGCCCGCACCCTGGCGGACGCCCGCAGCGTCGCACTCACCGCCGCGCGGCGCACGGCAGTCCGCATCGACTCGGCCGCCGGCACGCTCACGGTGATCGCCGGCGCCGACACCATCAGCACGCTGCGACTCGAGAGCTACGGTGTGGAGCTGCGCACCACCCGCGACTCCATCGCCTTCGGCCCCACCGGCATCGGCTGGGGTGCCGCCACCGCCACGATCACCCTGCGTCGCGGCTCGGCCACCACGGCGCTCGCCGTCTCGCGCATCGGGCGGATCCGCCGGGCCTGACGTTCGGCGGCGCTTCGGATCCAGAGGCTCGGCGCCGTGCACAGCGTCCACGATGCCGGCGCGGCGGGAACGTCCGCCGCGCCGGCCCCACGACCTACGAGCCGAAATCGTATCCCGGCACCGACACGCGCGGGATCTGCTGCCCGATGACGCGCTCGATCGTGCGCACCATCGCGATCTCGTCCGGGGCCATGAACGTCACCGCGTCACCCGTGGCCGCGGCGCGGCCCGTGCGGCCGATGCGGTGCACGTAGTCCTCCGCCTGCTGCGGCACGTCGTAGTTGATCACGTGCGAGATGCCGTTGATGTCCAGGCCGCGCTGTGCGATGTCGGTCGCGACCAGCACCCGGATGCTGCCGTCGCGGAAGCCCTCGAGCGCCTTGATACGCTGCGCCTGCGTCTTGTCGGCGTGCATCGCGGTCGAGGCGATGTCGTTCTTCTCGAGGTTGCGGACGACCTTGTCCGCCCCGTGCTTGGTGCGCGTGAACACCAGCACCGAGTCCATCTTCGGCTGCTGCAGCAGGTGCACCAGCAGGTCCACCTTCTTCTCGGCCGGCACCGGGTACACCGCGTGCGCCACCGTCACCGCCGCGCTGGAGCGGCGACCCACCTGCACGACGATCGGGCGACGCAGGTACTTGCGGGCCAGCGCCTCGACCTCGGGCGGCATCGTGGCGCTGAAGAGCAGCGTCTGGCGGTACTTCGGGATCTGCTCCACCACGCGGTTGATCTGCGGCGCGAAACCCATGTCCAGCATGCGGTCCGCCTCGTCGAGCACCAGCACCTCGAGGTCGTCCGGCACCATGTTCTGTTTCTCGAGGTGGTCGAGCAGGCGGCCCGGCGTGGCCACCACGATGTCCACCCCGCGGCGCAGCGCGGTCTCCTGCGGTTCGTACGGCACGCCACCGAAGATCGGCGCCACCTCGATGCCGGTGCCGCGCGCGTACTTCCGCACGCTTTCCTCCACCTGCAGCGCCAGCTCACGCGTGGGCGTGAGCACCAGCGCGCGCGTGCGCTTCGGGCCATCCAGCAGGCGGCTGATCAGCGGGAGCGTGAACGCGGCGGTCTTGCCGGTGCCGGTCTGGGCGAGGCCGATGATGTCGGAGCCGCGGAGTGCGAGCGGGATCGCATCGCGCTGGATCGGCGTCGGGTACTCGTAGCCGGCCTCGCGCACGGCGGCGAGGAGGCGGGGATCGAGGTCGAGCTGCTCGAAGGTCGTGCGGGCCTCGTCGGCGGCCACCTGCGCGGCGATCGTCTCGGGCGTCTCCTCGACGGCCTCCGGGACGAGGTTGTGTTCCGCCTCACTGACGGTGGTCGGTCCTGCGCCAGCGGGGCGCGCGCGACCGCCACTGCGTGGGCGTCGTGTCCGTGAATTCACTCGGTGTGGTGTGTTGCTTCCAGGTCGCCTGTTCGGCTTGCGCCGACCTGTGAAGCTGGCTGCAGCGGTCCCGGGGTCCGGTGCCGTCACGGGGACCGCCCCCGGCCGCGACGGAAAGCGTCGCGGACCGTCCGGGCGATCACCGCGGGTGCACGGAGTGCTCGTCGCGTGGGACGCCGGCGAGGTGGCGCATCAGGGGGACGCGTACCGCCGGTGAACATGCCGCCCAGGCGCGGGCAGCTGTTCGAGGTGGAACGTACTCACCCCCGGGGACGCGGAACACCCGCGCGCGGAAACGCCCCCAGCGACCTCATCCAGTCACGAACGCCGGCGCACCGAGGAATGGCAGCACGTGCGTCAGTGTCCAGGCCGGGCGCTCCTCATGCAGGACATGGCCGGCCCCGTGGGCCACGTGCAGCGCCGCATTCGGGAGCATGCGCGCCAATGTCGGGACCACCGACTGCGGGCGCACCACGGGATCGCGGTCGCCGAACATCACCAGCATCGGCTGGCGGAAACCGGCCAGCTCGGTCGGCGTCCAGGGTGACCAGCGGAACTCGTGGAGCAGCAGCCGCATGGCGTTGAGGAAGTCGGGGAACTGGGTCGGCGCCCAGTATTCGTCGACTTCGCGCTCGCCATCGGAGAGGCCGGCCTCGCCGCGTGACCGCCGGAGGGCAAAGCTGATCGCCCAGCGGGGGATGCTGCCCGGCAGGAGCCGTCCGGTCAGCGAGGGGGGCATGAGCTGCGTCCAGGCCGCGCGGTCGACCACGCCGAAACCCACGCTCCCGAGCAGCACGATGCGCGGCACGCGCGCAGGCGCTCGCAGCGCGAGGCTCATCCCCACCATGCCACCCATGGAGTGTGCGATGACCGGCGCCCCGGTGATCCCCAGGGCATCCATCGTCGCGGCCACATGCGACACCATCGCCTCGCGGGTGTACAGCGCGGGATCGGCGGGCCGGTCACTCAGCCCGTGCCCGCGCTGGTCCACCGCCAGGACACGCCAGCCGGCCGCGGCCAGTGGACCGGCGAAGTGCCGCCACGCATACGCCGTGCACCCCCAGCCGTGCAGCAGCACGATCGGTGGTGCCGCCGGGTCGCCGGTCTGCACCACCCGCACCCGCTCGCCGTCGTCGAGCCGCACCTGCAGCGCCGTGGCCGACGCGTCGTGTGCCGGATACATCTCGCCGGCAACGATCGGCACCGCGCGCTTCGACACCGGCACGCGGAGCACCCCGGCTACACGAGGTTCAGGTCGCGCCCGATCAGCCGTGCGATGAGCGACACGCGGAGCGTCACGTCGCTCCAGCGACGCTCACCCTCGGTGGAGGCATCCTCGAGCGGGAACCAGCCGATGAGCTCCGGCGCCGTGGTGGCCGGCATCGCATCACCCTTCATCGGATGCCAGACGCCGTACCGATCCGCACTCTCGACGAAGCGCTCGAACATGCGGATCCACGGCTCATGGCGACGGAACACGCCAAGGCGCACCATGATCTCGAGCCAGTGCAGCGCCGCCGGCACGTCGGCCTCGAGGGCGTTGCGATGCGGCAGCCGGTCACCCAGCACCGCGTTCGGGACCGGCACGAGCTGGCCCTCGATGAGCTGCACCGGCTCCTGCCGCGGCTCGGGCTGCATCAGGTGCTTGCCCAGCAGCTCCATGCCGATGTGGTACTCGGTGCGGAGTTCGGGCATGAAGGCGGCCATGCGGAGGAAGCCCATCGTCGGCGGCGCGGCCTCGCTGGCCAGCACCTGCTTGTTCCCGACGCGGATCCACGGCTTCGCCGCCAGCGGCGAGCGGAGGTAGTCCATCACGCGCTGCGTGGCGCGGATGGCGGCCCCGCGCACGCGCGGGTCGCGCTCGTAGCCAGCCTGCGCGAGCAGCGCCGCCGCCTCCACGCGCACGTTCGCACGCACGCGCTTCGCGAGCTCCTTGTTCCCCGCCACCGACTCGGCCAGCTCGAACAGCATGAACGGATCCTCGTCCATCGCCAGGAGACGGAACAGGAACCGGCGCGAGACGGCCAGCGGGGGCGAGTCACGATCCCAGCCACATTCGAGCAGGTGGCGGAACGCCGAGAAGGTGGCGGTGTGCGGCGCCGCGCCGGGGAGCGGGAAGAGCCGTCCGCCCCAGGTGCCGTCGAGGTGCATGGTCACGGCGCAGCGGATCGCCGATGCCTGCGCCAGCGTCACCGGCTGCGCCTCGAGTGGCGCCTTCAACTTTGCGAGCTCGACGATGGCACGGTACTGCACCGCTCCCGTGCCCTCACGCATCAGCCAGCGCACCGGCACCCGGACCGTGGAGTCGGGCATGTCGGGCAGTACCGGCTTCGGCGGAGGCGGGGGCGGAGCCGCGGGCGCGTCAGCCGGAGGCGTCAGCGGTGCGGTCGGGAGGCCCGTTTCGAGTTCTGGGAGATCGGTCACAGGAGGGGTAGCGGACGGAACACGTTGCGCCACAACAACCTCCAAGCTAGCACAGGAACGGCGTCACGGCATGGGTGCGGGGCATTTTGCGCTCCGGACGAACGGGAAGTCCCACTCAGCGGGACGATACACAATACGGCGGCGCCTCCGAAGCTATTAAAGCCACATTTGCGGCGGCACGATCATGGCGTAGCGTATAGAGGGTCGGCGGTGATGCCGGTGCTCACCGGCAGGCACGGCGCTTCGCCCTCACGATCGGCACCTGCCGAGCAGCTGGAGCTGGCCGGATTCTCCCCCACGAGACATGGACGGTGGTGTAGTGCGCGGCGAGTTCCTGGACGTCGGCGGCGCACGCCTCTACTACTACGCCGCCGGCACGCGGGGTGGCGGTGAGCCCCTCGTCCTCATCCACGGCTTCCCCACCTCGTCGCATCTCTGGCAGGACCTCGTCCCGCTGCTGCCCGATGGCCGGCGCGTGGTCGTGCTCGACCTGCTGGGCTACGGCCGGAGTGATCCCCCGGGCGAGCTGCCGCTCGACATCCGCGCGCACGCCGACCGGCTCCTGATCCTGCTCGACCTCCTCGGGATCAATCGCGCCTGCCTCATTGGCCACGACGTGGGAGGTGGCATCGCACAGGCCGTGGCCGTCAAGGCGCCGCATCGCGTGTCGCACCTCTGCCTGATCAGCAGCGTGTCGTTCGACGACTGGCCCTCGCGCGAAGTGAAGATGGCGCGCGCCACACTGCCACTGACGCGCCATCTTCCAGCCACCTGGGTGCTCGGCGTGCTCAAGACCGACCTCGCGCGCGGCTACGTCGACGCCGACCTCGCGGCCCGATCCATCGAGCGGTACGTCCGCGGCTTCGCGACGCCGGCCGGACGCGACCTCCTCGTGGCGCACCTCGAGGCGCTCGACAGCGCCGACACACTCGAGATCGGCGCCAGGCTCGGGTCGGTGCCCGCCCCCACCGCCATCATCCAGGGCGCCCACGACCCGTTCCTCACCACGGCCGCCGCGCGACGCCTGCAGCAGGCCATCCGCGGATCGACCCTCGAGATCATCGAGTCGGCGCGGCACTTCCTCCCCGAGGAATCACCCGAGCGGTTGGCCAGGATCATCACTGCGCTCGTGGAGCAGTGACGGCGACCCGCTGAGGCAGCCGCGCCGCGTGCTCAGGGCGCGCGGTTCACCATCGTCACGAAGCCGATGCGGCGTGCCACCGGCACGCCGAAGGGCAGCGTGCCGCTGAAGCCGACCACCACCACTGTCTGCGCCCCCCCGGCGGGCAGCGTGATGCTCCCCGTTGCCAGCACCGTCGCCGGTTCCGACAGCGCCGTGAGCGTGAGCGTGTAGGAGCCGGGCGCCATCACGGTGGTGAGCGTGCTCCGGTAGTCCACGCCGGCGAAGGTGGGCGTGCCGGTGACCGCGCCGCCGGCTGGCGTGACGTAGAGATCCAGCCCATCGGCATCGGCGGCGCCATTGATCACCCGCAGCCGCGCCTGGCCGCCCGCCGGCTGCGTGACGTCGTCCACATACGCGGAGAGCGCCGCCGCACGACCGCTCACCGTGTCCCGCGCCTGGCCGGCGCCCAGCACCGTCAGGCTGGCGCCATCCGACACCCGGATCTGGTTCAGGGAGGCAAGCGACCGGGGCTTGTCCGCTGACTCACTGGGCGACGGCTGCACCGCGAACGCCAGCGTGCCCGCGCTCACGGACAGGTACGCCGACGCGGCACCGTACGGCACTGCCGTCTGCGAGGCGTTGAGCGTGGCGTTGATGCGGAAGTCCACGGCCGACGTGTCGGCCAGCGCGTGCACGAAACGCACGCGCGCATCGGTGAGGTCGGGGCCGGCGGTGTCGTCGCTGGCGCAGGCGGTGAGCAGCAGCAGTGCCGCTGCGGTCAGGAATGGGCGCGTCATGTTGTGTGAAGACCGGATCCGTGGGCCGGATGTTCCCGCGCGCGACCCGGCCGTCAGGAGACGCGGTCAGCCTCGCGGGCCCCTTCGAGAAGATACGCGAGATCGCGCGAGAGTGCCTGGGCCTGCTCCGTCGCCATGCCGACATCCGAGCGGACCTGCGGCACGTCGAGGCCCAACGACCCGAGCCGCAGCACGTCGAGGCGCAGGCCCTGCAGCCGCAGCGATGCACTCTCCAGCTTCGCACGCAGGCTGGTGCGCCGCCCCTCGAGATCCGCGATGGACTGCCGCTGGCGCAACAGCAGCGAGAGTGTCGCATCGGAATCGGGCACGCCGCGCATGCGCAACTCGGCGATGCGACCGTCGAGCGAGCCGTCGGTGGCGCTGCCCATGTCGCGGTCGAGCTGGTGCAGCGCGCCGCAGACCTCCGCGATGCGCTGCACCAGCGCATTCACGGTGGGGAGCATGTCCGGGATGACGGAGCTGCCGCCGCCGTCCAGCCGTGCCATCTGCTGCCGGATGGCGGTGCGGTCGTCCACCGCCAGCCGGAGCCGCTCGCCGTACGCGCTCATCACCACGTCGGGCGGCGCGAGCTGCGACACTTCCTCCTCGCGCAGGCGGAACGCCGTGCCCGCCGAGCGTGCCGCCTCGCTGTCGCGCCAGGTGCCGTTGAGCAGGTCCCGGCGGCGGAAGCCGAGTCGCCGCAGCGGGCGCGCAGCGCGCATGGCGCTGACGGCCGAGACGAGCGCCACCGCGCCGCCGCCGAGCATGACCGGGATCAGTGCCTGGATCTCGAACGTGCTGCCGACGACCAGCGACACCACCGCGGTGCCCGCCGCGACCGCCGCGACCTTGATGCGCCGCGCGAACCGCCGCGCGCGTCCGGCGAGGCTGTTGCTGAACAGTGTCGCCGGCACCGTGCCCTCGACACCGGCGCTCTCCAGCGCGCGGTCGTTGCGCATCACGTCGAAGAATGACAGGCCGGCATCCCCCAGCGGGCGCCAGCGGGCGCTCAGGCCCATCAGCATGCCGAAGGCCGGGAACACGATCCAGGGAAATCCGTCCCAGATCCCGTTGATGATGCCCAGGAACGCGAGCGTCGCGAAGGTGCTCTTCGCGTGCCGCCGGAACGTCTGCGCCTGGAGCGCGATGCTCTTCGCGTCTGCGCTCGCACCGTACACCCACGCTGGCACCGCATTCGCGCCGGCCAGCGGCACGGGAGGCCGCGGGGGCACGGGCAGGCCCGGCGGACGCAACGGCGGTGGGGCCAGCGGCCGCGCCTCGCGCGGCGGCGGGGCGGAGCGCGGTGCGGGGTCGTCCGCCCCCCGCGCGGGCCTCGACATCGCCGGCACGCCGATCACCGGCGGCGTGGGCGGCAGGCGCACCGGGTCGACCGCCGCCGCAGCCCCGGTGCGCGGATTCCGCAGCGCCGACGCAAAGTCGGCCAGCGTCGGCCAGCGGTCGGCGGGTTTCTTGGCCAGCGCACGCTCGATCGCGGCCACCAGTGCCAGCGGCGCCGATGGCGCGCGCGCCGCCAGCGGCGGCAGCGGTTCCGAGACCTGCTTCAGCATCAGCGCCGGCGTGCTGTTGGCGACGAACGGCGGCGCACCCGCGAGCATCTGGTATCCCACGATGCCCAGCGAATAGAGGTCCGTCCTCCCGTCCACCTCCCCCTCGCCGATCGCCTGCTCGGGGCTCATGTACGTCGGCGTGCCGACGGCCACGCCGGTGAGCGTCAGTCGGCCATCCCCTTCGGCGGCACGCGCGATCCCGAAGTCGGTCACCAGCACGCGCTTCGAATCGCGCTCGATGAGGATGTTGTCCGGCTTGATGTCACGATGGATCACGCCATGCGCATGGGCGTACGCCAGGGCGTCGGCGACGCTCCCCAGGATGCGCTCCGTCTCCGGCCCATCGACTCGTCCCTCCCGGGCGAGGCGATCGCCGAGCGTCTCGCCCTCGACCAGCGCCATCACGATCCAGACCAGCGTGTCGCGCTCCTCGACGCCGTAGATCGGCACGATGTGCGGATGCGTGAGCTGCGCGGCGGTCTGCGCCTCGCGCATGAACCGTTCGCGCACGTTCGCCACGAACGCCAGCTCCGGCGGGAGCACCTTCACCGCCACGTCGCGCCGCAGGCGCACGTCCCGGGCCCGGTACACCACGCTCATGCCGCCGCGGCCGAGTTCCGCCTCCACGGTGTAGGCGGGGGCGAGTGCCGCCGCGAGGCGGTCGCGCAGGGCGTCGCTGCCGGACGCGGCGGGCGCGGTCATGGGGCGCGCGGCGCCGCGCTCAGCGCGTGCCCGGCGACGTGCGCGACGCCTTCTCGCTGCCGACGGCGGCGAGCACGGCGTCCACATCACGTGCCAGTTCCTGCGCGCGCTCGGCGAGCTGCGTCACCTGCGCCGCCGAGCCCGGGGTCGCACCCGTGCGCAGCTTGACGAGGTCGAAGCGGATCGAGCGCAGGGCGGCCCGTGCACGCTCGAGGCGATCGGTGGAGCGCTCGCGCCGCGCCTTTTCGGTGGATGCCAGCCGTCCCTCGCGGCGCAGCCTGGCCAGGCGGCGCACGCGCTCCTCGCTGCCGCGTTCCAGCGGGTTCGCCTGGGCCTCGAGCATCGCGATCTCGCTCTCGATGCGCCCCACGTCGGGCAGTGCGGCCGCGTTCCGGTCGAGGTCCGCGAGCTGTGCCGCCTCGGCCTTCACGGCGTTCAGCAACTCCTCGGACTTCGACAGGATCCCGCTGGCGATGCCCCGCTCCGCCTTCGGCAGCGTCTCGTACATGCGCTGGATCTCGGCCCGGTCGCTCACGCCGTCACGCACCGCGTCGAGCCAGGTGCCGTAGCGGTTGCGGTCGTCGACGGCCGCCCCGGGCACGACGCCGGCGGGCAGCGTGCCATCCTCGGAGGCGAGGCGGTCGGTGGCCGAGAAGAGCGACCCGCCGGTGCCCTGCTGCAGGCGCAGGCGCTGGCGCTCTCGCACCATGTTGCGCTTGTTCGGGTCCCAGAGCGCCGCCACGTCCTCTGCCTTCTCCGACATCACGTCGGCCAGCAGCACGTGCCGCTGCTGCTTGAACACGTCGCGCCAGTCGTAGCCCGCCTGCCACAGCTTCGCATAGCCCATCGCGATGCCGATCGACCAGAAGGCCGGGATGAAGGTGAGGTCGCCGACGTTGAGCATCTTCATCAGCAGCGTGACGCCGGTGGCCGTGAGGAACGGCGCCAGTCCCTTGCGGAACTTCACCACCTGCG
This sequence comes from Gemmatimonadaceae bacterium, assembly GCA_020851035.1. NCBI lineage: Bacteria > Pseudomonadati > Gemmatimonadota > Gemmatimonadia > Gemmatimonadales > Gemmatimonadaceae > Gemmatimonadaceae bacterium. The sequence goes on from JADZDM010000023.1 coordinate 282,174, forward strand.
GCGCATACCAGCGTGCCACCTCGTCGGCGGTGGCCTCGACGTAGGACGGCTGGGCGCCGTAGGCCGGCGCGGCAGCCATTGCGCCGGTGGCCTGCCCTGCGCCGCCGTACACCCAGGCCGGCTGCGGGGCCTGACCCACCAGCGGCGCCGCGGGGCGCACCGGTGCGGGGGCGCGGTACCCCGACGAGATGCGGCCGTCCAGCGCCGCCGTCAGCTCGTCGGCCGTGGCGTAGCGCGCCGACGGCTCCTTCTCCAGGAGGCGCATGATGATGCCCGCGAGATCGGGCGGCGTGTCGGGACGACGCTCGACGATCGGGAGCGGCTTCTCCGAGAGCTGCTTCACGAGCAATGCCGGCGTGCTGTTGGCCTCGAACGGCAGGCGGCCGGCCAGCATCTGGTACCCGAGCGTGCCGAGCGCATAGAGGTCGGCGCGGCCATCGATCTCGCGCTCGCCGGCGCACTGCTCCGGTGACATGTAGGCGGGCGTGCCGATGGCGATGCCGGTGGCGGTCAGCCGTGTCTCGGCCCCGTCCTGCACGGCGCGCGCGATGCCGAAGTCGGTCACGATCGCGCGCCCGTCATCCTTGTCGATCAGGATGTTGTCGGGCTTGATGTCGCGGTGCACGAACTTGCGCGCATGGGCGAAGGCCAGCGCGCCGGCCACCTCGCGCATGATGCGGCGGACGTCGGCCACCGGCAGCGGGCCGCGGGTGGCCATCTGCTTGCCGAGGTTGTCGCCGTCGACGCAGGCCATGATGAAGTAGACCAGCCCGTCCTTCTCATCCACCGAGTAGATCGGCACGATGTTCGGGTGCGCGAGCTGGGCCGCCATCTCCGCCTCGCGCAGGAAGCGCGACTTGATCTCGGTGCGGTAGGCGAGTTCCGGCGGGAGGAGCTTGACGGCGACGGTGCGCTTCAGGCGCGTGTCGCGCGCCCGGTACACGATGCCCATGCCGCCGCGACCGAGCTCGCCCTCCACCTCGTATTGAGGGGCGAGGGCGCGCTCGACTCGCGCCAACAGCTCGGTGTCGGCGGTGGCATCTACCGGGTCAGGCACGTTGGGCCGGCGAAAAGGGACAGAATTACGTTCAGCGTAGGATAGCATCCCGGGACCACCCGTAGGAGTCGCGGCCGGGTCCGGCGCTCCCGGGCACCGTCCGGCGCCGCGGACCGCGCACCGGAATGCACCACGGCAGGAGCGCCGGGCTGACCACATGGCACCCCATACGCCAGACCGGCCGGAAAAGTTTGGACGGGGGTGCCGACTTGGCACGGCGGGCGCGCCTGTGGCTTGCAACGGGTGAGGACAGGAGACGCATCCGGCTCTCGTGGACCGTGGCCCTGGCAAGGGCACCGGCCAACAGCACCGCCGGTCGCGTCCGTATCATGTCCGGGACACCTTGCCAGGTGGCCCGCCAGTCCGAGAGAGCCACCCGATGGCTGACCGTCAGACCCTGCCCGTCCTGCCCCTCCGTGGGCAGGTGATCTTCCCCGGCCTCACCGCCCCCATCGCGGCGGGCCGGCCGGGAACACTGCGGGCGATCGAGACGGCGCTGAAGGGCGACCGGCTCGTCTTCGCCGTCGCCCAGCGCGACACGTCGGAGGAGCCGACGGGCGACAACCTCTACACCACCGGCGTCATCGCGCGGATCGGCCAGATCCAGCGCGGCCTGGGTGGCGTGCAGCTGCTGCTGCAGGGCGAGACCCGCGCCACGGCGCTCCAGTTCCTCAAGACCGACGGCTTCCTCTCGGCGGCGATCGTGCCCACGCTGGACATGGAGCCGATCGACCCGAAGGATCCCGCCTTCGAGGCGCTGCACCGCGAGACCCGCGAGCGCGCGACGGAGCTGGGCGAGAAGCGCGGCCTCCCCGAGGAGGCGGTGCACCAGGTGCTGGACAGCGTGACCGAGCCGGGCCGGTTCGCCGACCTCGTGGCCGGCTACCTGGACGTCGACGTGCCGCAGAAGCAGGCGCTGCTCGAGACGCTGAGCGTCGAGGAGCGGATCCGCCGCGTGCTGGTCCACGTGCAGCGCCAGATCGGCATGCTCTCGGCCCAGGAGGACATCAAGAACCAGGTCCAGGAGGAGCTGGGCGACCGCCAGCGCGAGATGTTCCTGCGCGAGCAGCTGAAGGCGATCCAGAAGGAGCTGGGTGACGACGACTCGAGCAAGGAAGTCGAGGCGCTGCGCGAGAAGCTGGGCAAGCTGGAGCTGCCGAAGGAGGCGCAGAAGGAGGTCGAGCGGGAGCTCGGCCGGCTCGAGCGCGCCGGCCGCGAGAGCATGGAGGCGCAGGTGATCCGCACCTACCTCGAGTCGATCGCCGAACTGCCGTGGAACACGCGCAGCGACGACCAGCTCGACCTGCCGCGTGCCGTCACGGTGCTGGAGGAGGATCACTACGGCCTGGGCGACGTGAAGGACCGCGTGCTCGAGTTCCTGGCCGTGCGCCAGCTGCGCGCGAAGCAGCTGGAGGCGGAGCTGCAGCAGGCGGGCGAGCTGCCGGTGACGAAGGTCGTGGCGGACGACGAGGCCGTGCCCGCTGACGCCGCGCCGATCACCGACAACAAGGAGGCGAAGGCCCGCGCCATGGCGCGCGGCCCGATCCTGCTGTTCAACGGCCCGCCGGGCGTGGGCAAGACCTCGATCGCGAAGTCCATCGCGCGGGCGCTGGGGCGCGAGTACGTGCGCATCGCGCTCGGCGGCGTGCGCGACGAGGCCGACATCCGAGGCCATCGCCGCACCTACGTGGGCGCCATGCCGGGCCGCATCATCAACGGGATGAAGGCGGCCGGCACGCGGAACCCCGTGTTCCTGCTGGACGAGGTGGACAAGCTTGGCACCGGCTTCCAGGGCGACCCGGCGAGTGCGCTGCTGGAGGTGCTGGACCCGGCGCAGAACAACAGCTTCACCGACCACTACCTGGGCGTGCCGTTCGACCTGAGCGAGGTGCTCTTCATCGCCACGTCGAACTTCATCCAGAACATCCCGGGCCCGCTGCTGGATCGCATGGAGGTGGTGGAGTTCAGCGGCTACACCGAGAAGGAGAAGGCGGGGATCGCCACGCAGTACCTGGTGCCGCGCCAGTTCGACGAGAGTGGCCTGAAGCACGCGGGGATCACGCTCACGCCCGATGCGGTGATGACCGTCGTGAGCCAGTACACGCGCGAGGCGGGCGTGCGGCAGCTGGAGCGCCAGATCGGCGCGGTGGCGCGCAAGGTCGCGCGCAAGCTGGCAGCGGGTGGCGCGGAGGCGGAGACGGTGCCGACGGTCCTCGACAGCGCCGCCGTGCGCGACCTGCTCGGCCGGCCGCGCGTGCACCCCGAGAAGATCGCCGACACCGACTCGGTGGGCATCGCCAACGGCATGTACTACACGCCGATGGGTGGTGACATCATGTTCGTCGAGGCGTCGGTGCGCCGTCCGGGCACGAAGTCCGTGCAGCGTCCCGGGGTGGCTGAGTCGGCGGTGGAGACAATCACCGACGGCCTGGGGGTGAGCGGCCCCGTGTCGCTGATCCTGACCGGCCAGCTGGGCGACGTGATGAAGGAGAGTGCGCGCGCCGCATTCACCTTCGCCACCAACAACGCGGCGTCACTCGGCATTCCGGCCAGCCGCCTCGGCGCGGTGGAGGCACACATCCATGTGCCGGCGGGTGCGATCCCGAAGGATGGCCCGAGCGCCGGCATCGCGATCGCGACGGCGCTGGTCAGCGAGATGAGCGGCCGCCCTGTGCGCCGCGACGTCTCCATGACCGGGGAGATCACGCTGCGCGGCCGCGTGCTGCCGATCGGCGGGATCAAGGAAAAGGTGCTGGGCGCACATCGCGCCGGGATCAAGCACGTGATCATCCCGAAGGCCAACGAGGCCGACCTCGAGGACGTGCCGGAAGAGGTGCGCCAGGAGCTGACGTTCCATCCGGTGCAGACGCTGGACGAGGTGCTCAAGGTCGCGCTGGTGCCGCAGAGCGATGTCGAGCGGGTGATCGAGCGCGAGCTGGCGTCGCTCTGATGCCCGATCACTGACGGCACCAGCCTCGACGCAGGGGCACTGCGTGGGACGCCGCGGGCGCGGGCGTCCCACGCCCCGGGAGTGAGGCGCTGCACGACGGGGCTCGCGGTAGGTTGCGGATCGTGTCGTCAGACTCCCAGCCTCGCCGCATGCCTGCAGCCGAGATCGTCCCGCGCGACCCTCCGGCCGCGCCGAACCGCCGTGCGCGGCACCACCCGATCGCGCGGATCACGCACTGGGTCAGCGCCCTCGCCTTGTGCGTGATGGCAGGCTCGGGACTTCGCATCTTCAATGCCAGTCCATCATTTGCGCCGAAGGGCAGCACGTTTGCGCTCTGGCCGTGGAACGGCACGCCGGCCCCGGCCAGCCTGACCTTCGGCGGGTGGCTGGGCGGCGCGCGGCACTGGCATTTCGCGATGATGTGGCTGCTGGTGGCCAACGGCCTGCTCTACCTCGGCCACCTCTGGCTGCGCGGCGAGTGGCGCACTCTGATGCCGCTCCGCGGCGACGTCCGCGATGCGATCCAGATGGCGCACTTCTACCTTGGCCTGCGCATGCGACACCCGCATCAGGGCAAGCACAACGCGCTCCAGAAGTTCGCGTACTCCGCCATGATCGTGCTGGGCATCGTGTCGGTGGTGACCGGTGTCGCGATCTGGAAGCCGGTGTCACTCGGCTGGCTGGCGGCGGCGATGGGTGGCTATCACTGGGCCCGCTGGTGGCACTTCGCCGCGATGCTGGGCCTGGGCCTGCTGGTGGTGGTGCACGTGGTGATGGTGTTCGCGGTGGATCCGTATGCGCTGCGCGCGATGACGACCGGCGGCTACGATGCGGAGCGCTGGTCGCCGGAACGCCGCAATGCCCGGCCCTTCATCAACCTTGCCCCGGCACAGGCCGACGATACGCCATGACGCCGCACCGTGAGATCCTGCGCCGTGCCGACGAGGCGGTGGAGCGTGCGCGTGCCAGTGGGCGGCTGGACCGGCGCGCGTTCATGCGGCTGTCCTCACTCGGCATCGGCGCGTCGATCCTGTCGGCGTGCAACAGCCCGGGCCCGGGATCGGCGGAGAAGCTGCTGACGTTTGCCACGCAGCAGAACGAGAAGTTCGAGCGCTGGCTGCTGGGTGACGGATCGCTGGCCCGCACCGGCGGCGTGCCGCCGGCGGGGGCGCGC